>DYNO01000001.1:0-24576 GCA_020721025.1 Thiomargarita sp.
AAATTCAAATAGTTCACTGAATCCCTCATTATGAAACTGAAACCCGACCAACTGACTAACCATCTACAACGTCAAGGATTACAAAGCATTTATCTGCTGTTTGGCGATGAAGCTCTGCAAATGATGGAATGTGGTGATAAATTGCGAACTTTTGCGCGGAAGCAAGGTTTTTCAGAACGCATTGTTTTATCGGTTGAAACGGGATTCAGTTGGCATGAATTGCGAGATCAAGCCAATAGTTTATCCTTGTTTGCTACGAAACGCTTGATTGAATTACGTTTAACCAACAAATCGCCCGGTGATGCTGGCAGTAGTGCGTTGATTGAATATGCTGAAAAACCGCCTCGTGACACGGTACTTTTCATCACCGCGGACAAACTTGATCAAGCCAAGCAAAAATCGAAATGGTTCACCGCGTTAGAAAAAACAGGAGTCGTGATTCAAGTCTATCCGATTGAAGTGGCGAAATTGCCAGAATGGATTGCACAACGCATGGCACAAGTGGGGTTACAAGCCAATCCTGACGCGATTCAGATGATTGCTGACCGTTCCGAAGGACATCTACTCGCTTGCGCGCAAGAAATTGAAAAATTATTGTTATTGTATCCCAAGGAAAGGATTGAAATTGCTCATGTACTTGAATCGGTGGCGGACAGTGCGCGTTTTGAGATTTTTGATTGGGTGGATGCAGTATTGTGGGGAGATATTCCGCGCAGCGTGCGACAATTACAGGGATTGCAACGCGAAAGTTGTGAACCGGTGTTGATTTTATGGGCGTTAGACAAAGATATTCGCAATTTGGCACAGATGGCGTATGCAATATCAAGCGGACAATCACTAGAACAAGTGTTTGGGCAATTCCGAGTCTGGCAAAATCGCCGCGCCTTGATCAATAAAGCCTTGCAACGACATAAGTTGCTGAAATGGCACGCTTTTTTGAAACACAGTGCCCGTATCGACCGCATCATCAAGGGTGCTGAACGTGGGAATGTGTGGGACGAATTGCGTAGTTTAAGTTTACAAGTTGCCGGTATTCGCTAACAGTGCAACTCATTCAATAGATTGGTAATGTCCACTCCCCTTGATTTTCAGTCATACGTTCATTTTGCAGGTCACAATCATTGTTCGGAACAGGCAGGTGAAATCAATGGCTTGAAATCTAAAAAACGGGTAAATTTCGCATTGGCATTATTTCATTTCTTCAAACATTTCCATTGTTTGATTCGGTTTGACAAAAATTTTCATGGTGTCTTGTACCCGAATTCCCATTTGCAAGGCTTCATCAATCAGCGATTGACAGTGTTGAACGGCTTGATTAAATTGCATTTCTTGCAACAATGTGCAGTTGACACAAAATAAATCTAATCGAAAATAAGGATTTTCCCTCACTTTACGTTCAATTTGCAGTGCGTAAAGCAAGTCAGTGCGTACTACTCTGAAGGCTTGGAGTAGTTTTTCTTTATCATTCACATCAATGGGTTGACCGGGGTGATCGTGTTCAGCTTGATGGACGCGTTGCAATAACTCCTTGATAATCTGATTGTAACTTTCGATTTCTTGCAACAAACTTTTCAACGTAGGCGAAGTCGAGAAATATGTATCATATCTTTCGCGATAGGCGCGCACATAGCGGTCGGTGTAATTGGATAATTCGTGACGTAAACTTTCATATTCCAGCTTGTTCTTAAAATCTTCATTGAGTCGAGAGCGGGTGCGTTCAACCCAGATGGTGAAAGTCAAGCCAAACAGGGTGAGTAATGAGACGATAAAACTCACTGTCATGTTGGTCATATTGCTCGGATGCGTGCTCAGTAACGAGGTCGCAGCGACGAGGGGAATACTGATCGATAGGGCAAGTAGTAAACTTTTCAACATGATATATTTGACATTTTTACCCAAAACTCGTTCCACCCGTTCAGTCATGAGGATGTCGAATTTTTCCTTCCACAGTTTGTCATATTCTTCCTGAGAGAGTTTGCGTGGTTCGAGCGGGTTTTTGCCCACCACGTCGTGTATTTCTTGTGCGGTAATTTCAAACTGCTGTATGTTTAGCATGGTAAATCTCCACGTTGTTGTAATTATGGGACTGACCGGAAGACGTGCCCATGTTACTATGTTCAATAATATCAATAAATTGAGAATTTAATCGTGCTAAATTTCTCAGGAGTTATTCGGATTCAAACAGTTGGCTGGATTCATCATGATTTTTTAACAATCATCCATCCACTATTTAAATCGAAGTAAGCGTTGCTCAATAACGGATAATACCATACCTAATTTGGTCAAGGTGACAACCAACCAACCGATCATAACACCACTGGTATTTGCGAAAAAATCCCATATATCTGCGGTGCGTACTCCTCCGATTCCTTGTAAAATTTCTAATCCGCCCCCCAACAGAATGAATCCTATCGCTAAATAGCGTCTTTGTCGAGTGGTTTGATAAAGCTGGGCAAACCAACTCATCAAGGTAAAATAAGCGAATCCATGTCCTATTTTATCCGCAAACGGGATGATTGCAACATTTGGTTGAGGCGGATGAGGGGCGAGAGATAGGTAAATCACCAATAAAATCAAACCCCATCCAATCATTAACCACAGATGAGAGTGTCGTAGTGTGGTGTGCATGGTTAAAATAGTAGAAATAAAGTGATGCCCAAAAAAATTCGATAAATTACAAATGGTAACATGCCAACCCGTTCGAGCAAGCGCAGAAAGAAATAAATACACAAGTAGGCACTGATGGCTGAAACGGTCATTCCCAAGATCAGAGCATTCCAATCTATCGGGACATGATGTAATACTAATTTTAATCCTTCTACGCCACTTGCCAGTAAAATCGCGGGGATCGATAGCAAAAATGAAAAGCGGGCGGCGGCTCGGCGTTGTAATCCTAAAAATAGTCCCATCGTCATGGTGATTCCGGAGCGAGACGTACCGGGAATCAGGGCAATTGCTTGGGCACAACCGATGAGTATAATATCACGCAGGGTTAAACTTCGCTCATCACGTTGACGTTTACCTGTGAAATCGGCAATACCAAGTAAAATTCCAAAAAATATCGCGGTGGTCGCGATTAAATGAGGATTACGCAATACTTCTTCTAAATCAATTGCTTCTATGGTGAGACCAAAAATTCCAGCGGGAATCGTGGCGAGTAAAATTCCCCATGCGAGACGGCTGTCTGTTGTTAATTGGCGTGTGACAAGCGAATGCAACCATTCTTTTATAAACTGATGTAATTCAACACGAAAATAAAAAATAACGGCGAATAGGGTACCCAAATGCAGCGCGACATCAAATACCATGCCTTGATCTTGCCAACCGGTCACAATGGGTACCAGCACCAGATGACCGGAACTTGAGACGGGTAAAAATTCGGTGAGACTTTGTACCACAGCTAAGACTATAATTTGTAGAATATCCAAAGCAAAAATTCTTTCTAGTCAATGAAATAGGGAATGGTTGGCGATCATGATGCGTCATTTATCGACAGTTCAGACAGTGTTATTCTCAATGAAATAATTGGATTTTGTATTGCCAATTGATTGAATTGATGAAAAAACTATCTGAACTATTACTTTTAATCGAACGTTACTTTTTCGCCGGCATATTTTCAGTGATGGTGAATGCGCCGCGAATGTCGCCTAATTTGAATCCTGTGGCTTTGTCCGTAGGATATAGGGTTTGGATTTTGGTTGCCGACTCCGGCGCAACTTTATCCCCATGACAGCTAAGACAAGTATCTTGTAATGGAATGGCTTTCATGTAGCGCAACTTTCCATCGACTTCTACAATTTCCGTTTCAATTTTTGCCGGGTCTTCACCTGCTTGTTTGCGGGCTTCAAACTTCTGCAACTGTTCGGTTTCCCATGCGTCTGGAGCGTTTTTGTCATTGCGGATTTTCAAACTGGTGCGTCCAACCTTGAAACCTTGTTCTTGAGAGATTTTTTCAGCAATTTCAGCCGCCTTGCTATGGCAAATTTCAATGGCTTTCAATCCCCCACCCGCTGCGAGTGCCGCCTTCATTTCGCTCATTAACGCACCACCAAGGGATTTAACCGCTCCATGATATTGCGCCAATTTGGGATTTAACTTGGGTGCTTCGGTTGTTTCTGCCAATGCAGTGAGGGTAAAGCAGTTGCACAATAAGAGAGTGATAAGCGAGTGTTTTTTCATCATGTTTTCCTTGTTATTAAAATCAATTAGTTATTCTTTCTCAATTCAGATAAGTACGCCTCGATAATTTCCGGCGACAATCCCTTCAACCGCTCTTCAGTAGGTAAATCTTTTAATAATTCTTCTGGGCGTAAGAGATGGGGATGATCTCTGGTAAAATCACGGTTGAAATCATTCATTGTGTAAGGCATCACAACCACCTCTTTTTTATACAATTCATACAGTTGATTCAATACTGCCGTTCTCATTGTCATATCTGTAGGGAGAATCAACAGAATTCAATTAATGATTCTTCTTGAGCTGAGATAAATACGCTTCAATCAGTTCCGGTGATAACCCTTTTAACCTCTCTTCCGGTGAAAACTGTTCAAAAACGACATCGGGCGAAAGTCCTTTCAGCCTATCTTCCGGAGGCAGTCCTCTTAATCTGTCTTCCAGTGAAAACTGTTTAAAAACGACTTCGGGAGGCAACAAGTACAAATGTTCCTGAGTAAAATCACGGTTGAAATCATCCATTGTATAAGGCATCACAACCCCCTCTTTTTTATACAATTCATACAGTTGATTCAATACTGCACGTTCTCTCGGATGTCGCCACTGGTAATGTTCATCCCCATACGCAAATCGTTGAGGTTTACCACTGAACAACAACTACAGAGCGTTTTAAACTCAATCAGTTACTCTTTCTCAATTGGGATAAGTATGTTTCGATAATTTCCGGCGAGAACTGCTTAAGAACAGATTCTGGCGACAGCCCTTTCAACCGCTCTTCTGGAGGCAATCCCTTCAACCGCTCCTCAGTAGGTAAATCTTTTAATAATTCTTCTGGACGTAAGAGATGCAGATGATCTCTGGTAAAATCACGGTTGAAATCATCCATTGTATAAGGCATCACAACCCCCTCTTTTTTATACAATTCATACAGTTGATTCAATACTGCACGTTCTCTCGGATGTCGCCACTGATAATGTTCATCCCCATACGCAAATCGTTGAGGTTTACCACTGAACAACAACCATAAAGCATTTCTCGCTTCCAAGGCAACTCGACTAGACACAATGACTTTTATCAAGCGTTTGCCCCACGTTAATTCAAATACACCTTGTTCAATTTCTCGAAAACTTGTTTTGTTATTCAATAAGTTACTGGGATAACGGGTGCTGACCGCGTACAACTGGAAATTATCGACGGGCAACAATTCATCCAACGATGGACTGACTAATTTTCGGTAATTGGTGTAATGTCCGATCAGTTCCTCAATTGCCCATTCGTCTAATGGCTCTCGTAACGATTTGTACGTTAATAAATTATGCGCTGCCAGCGGTTCTAAACCCACCGGCATGTCAAGCAACGATTCGCCCGTTTTTCTACGAATAATCACCACGTCCAAATATTGCTTTTTGAGCGATAATTCTTTTTCCAATTCCACTTCATAGTTTGAATCCGCCAGCACATCCATTAATGTCAAGCCAAATACTCGATGCCATTGTATTATCTCGGTCATACGTTAGGTTTCATAAGCAACTTGGCTCCGACAGTTTACTACATTATTGTGATTCAATATGGAAAATGACGGTTCAGACCCTACCCCAACCATCGCCGCGCATTCCAAAACATTTGCATCCACGGTCCTTCATGATGTTGCCAAGTGTCTGGTAACCATGAATATTGATGACGTAAAAATAATCGTTCGGGATGCGGCATCATAATGGTAAATCGACCATCTGGTGTAGTTAAACCCGCCACGCCTAACGGTGAACCATTGGGATTATACAGATAAGTTTGCGTCACTTGTCCATGATGGTTAATATATCGCAATGTTACTAAGCCATTTGCCACCACTTGCTGTGCGGGAGTGAAGGGGAAACTATTGGGATTGTCTTCAAATTCAGCCTTGCCTTCGCCATGAGAAACCACAATGGGCAAACGAGAACCTTCCATATCTTGCAAGAAAATCGAGGGTGAATGCGGAATTTCCACCATCACCAAGCGGGCTTCAAATTGTTCTGAATGATTCCGCCCAAATCGCGCCCATTGCGTCGCACCGGGAATTAAATCACGCAATTGTGCCATCATCTGACAGCCATTACACACGCCCAGCGCAAAACTATCGGAACGTTGAAAAAATGCAGCGAATTCATCGTAAACTTTTGAATTATAAAGAATTGATTTCGCCCAACCGCCCCCGCCCCCCATCACGTCACCGTAGGAAAACCCACCACACGCGGCAAATCCTTTGAAATCTCGTAAACTGATTCGTCCTTGTAAAATATCATTGGTATGGACATCGACACACTCAAAACCGGCATGAATAAACGCCGTCGCCATTTCAACATGTCCATTCACCCCTTGTTCTCGCAGAATCGCTAACTTGGGTTGACTGTGCACAAAGGCGGGTGGATGCAATGCAAAGGTTTGATGTATTGACAAGCCGCAATCGTTGTGAGCAATATTATCAAAGTCTTGTTGGGCACATTCGGGATTGTCACGTAACCGGCGGATGTGATAACTCGTTTCACTCCATGCTTGCTGCAACTCACTGTGCAACATGCTGAAAATTAACGTATCGCGATGATAAATATTCACCATATCGTGTCGATTGGGCACGCCGATTAAATGTGTTTCTAACTGCGTGTTTTGTTCAAACCAATCTTGCACCATTTTTAAATCAATGCGACGCACTTCAATGACCGCCCCCAATTCTTCACTGAATAAGGTACTGAGAATATCATTGGTGCTTTTTAATTCGGAATTTCCATCTAATGGCAGGCGAATATCCAAACCACAGTGTCCCGCAAATGCCATCTCGCATAATGTGACCAACAATCCGCCGTCGGAGCGATCATGATAAGCCAAAATTAAACCCTGTTGATTGAGCGTCTGAATGGCATGAAAAAATTGCTTTAGGTCAGCAACATTGTCCACATCAGGCACTTGCTCACCTACTTGATTATAAACCTGTGCCAATGCCGAACCGCCCAACCGATTTTTGCCGCGACCCAAATCAATGAGTAACAACATGGTATCGCTGCAATGCAACTGTGGCGTGAGAGATTTGCGAATATCAGACACCCGCGCAAAGGCTGAAATAATGAGCGAAAGTGGCGCAGTCATTGATTTATCTTGCCACACCGTCCGCATGGAAAGCGAATCCTTACCCACAGGAATATTGATTCCCAATTGCAGACATAAATCTGTCACTGATTTCACTGTGTCAAATAGTGCTGCGTCCTCGCCCGGTTGCCCACACGCCGCCATCCAATTCGCAGAAAACACAATGTCGCTGAGATTTTCAATCCGTGCCGCCGCCAAATTCGTCAACGCCTCCCCAATCGCCATGCGTCCTGAAGCCGGTGCGTCTATCAGTGCCAACGGCGTGCGTTCCCCCATTGCCATTGCTTCTCCCGTTGTGCTGTGAAAACCACTGGCAGTAACGGCACAATCCGCGACCGCGACTTGCCAAGGTCCAACCAATTGATCTCGGACGGTTAATCCGCCCACAGTGCGATCTCCAATAGTAATTAAAAAACTCTTATCGGCAACGGTTGGCAGACGCAATACGCGCAAGATTGCATCGGTTAGGCTGACTCCTTTAAAATTCAATGGGGTAAAAAAATTCGTGGTTGATTCGACTTGACGGCGCATTTTTGGCGGTTTGCCCAACAACACATTCATCGGCATGTCAATCAATCGGTTGCCTTGCCCATCGTGCAAAATCAGTTGCGTGGCTTGCGTCGCCGTGCCAATCACTGCAAAGGGACAGCGTTCTCGTTGACAAAAAGCAGTGAATTGGGATAAATCTTGAGATTCAATCGCTAACACGTAACGTTCTTGCGCTTCGTTGCACCATATTTCCATCGGTGACAAACTTGAATCGGCACTGGGAATTTGAGTCAAATCAAAAATCGCGCCCCGTCCACTTTGATGCACCAATTCAGGAAAGGCATTTGACAATCCGCCCGCGCCCACATCGTGAATGGATAAAATCGGATTATTCGCCCCCAAACTCCAACACGCATCAATGACTTCCTGACAGCGGCGTTGCATTTCCGCATTCCCGCGTTGTACCGATGCAAAATCAAGGTCTTCCTGACTGCTTCCCACTGCAACCGAAGATGCCGCACCACCGCCCAAGCCGATCAACATTGCCGGTCCGCCCAGCATGATCAACAAACTACCGACGGGAATTGCTTTTTTATCAATATGTTGGGGGCGAATGCTGCCAATACCACCGGCAATCATGATGGGTTTATGATAACCACGCCATTTGCCATTCACTTTTTGTTCGTAAGTACGAAAATAGCCACAGAGATTCGGTCTGCCAAATTCATTATTAAATGCACTGGTGCCTAACGGCGCATCAATCATAATTTGCAGGGCGGAACTGAGGCGTTCTGGTAAACCACAAGTCGTTTCCCACGGTTGCACTGCGTCTGGAATCAACAAGTTAGAAACTGAGAAACCACAGAGTCCCGCTTTTGGTTTTGCCCCGCGTCCGGTCGCGCCTTCATCTCGAATTTCTCCCCCCAAACCGGTGGCGGCTCCTGCAAATGGCGCAATCGCAGTAGGATGATTATGAGTTTCCACCTTCATCAAAATCGCGGTATCTTCTTCAAGATATTCATACTGTTGCTCGGCATTGCGAATCAGACGAGAAGTAACAAATCCTTGCATCACCGCGGCATTGTCATGATATGCAGACAGCACCAAGTTCGGATGTTGTTGATGGGTCTGACGAATCATTCCAAACAGCGAAGCGTTCTGCACCTTGCCGTTAATGACCCATTCGGCATTAAAAATTTTGTGGCGACAATGTTCAGAATTGGCTTGGGCAAACATCATCAATTCAACATCGGTGGGATTGCGCTGCAACTGGGTGAAATTTTCTACCAAATAATCAATCTCTTCCGCAGATAACGCCAATCCTTGCTGTTGATTCGCCATGATTAATGCGATTTTACCCTGTTCTAATAACGGAATAGTTTGCAGTGGACGCGCCGGCAGATGGGTAAACAATTGATCGACTTGATCAATCGTCAACACGGTTTCCGTCATGCGGTCGTGCAAGAAATTACTGATATGATGCAAGTGTGTTGCGGATAAAGTCGCTTGAAAATGTGTAGTTAATTGCCATAATGTGCCGCGCTCTAAGCGTTGAATTTTTTCCAATCCACAAATGTTTGCAATTTCAGTCGCTTTACTCGACCACGGGGAAATCGTTCCCAATCTTGGCACGATAATTAAATGTGGCATCTCCAACGTCAACGGAGTCGCGCGGGCGTGCAGCAACGTCTCGAGATGTGCCGTTTCGTCCTCAGTCAGGGGCTCACTTTCGATAAAATACAAATGGATGACATCAATTTCAGCAACCGAAGGCGCGATGCTACGAATCAGTTTGATATATTTGGCATGGCGAAAGTGAGAAAGCGCAGAATGTCCCACATAATACATGATTATCTCCTAACAGCACGCATGATATTTAAAGTTATCCATTTATTTTTAAAAGCTATCAAGCGGTTAAAACTTGAGTTGTTTTCCGCCGATTGAGAATGTTAGGCTGGAATTTATCAGAGTTTAGTCTAAGTGACCGGAATCTTGCATACTTTTTTCTTCAAAATATTCTTTTATCACAAGGGCGGTGATTAACACGATAATGAATAGCAATCCGATGGTAAACAAGATTTTGAGAAACAATTTGGTTTCAAATGGCATAAACCACATTTGAACCAAAATCAGTACGATCCCCGATACAAACAGCAATAGGGCGGTAAAGGACGCGATTTTCATGATTCTTTGAGCACTTTAACCATGACAACGACGTAAGCCTCGCGGCTGAAAAACAGCAACATGCGCCGAATGTCTTTTTCCATCGTCACCACTCGCCAACCTTGCCGAGCGTTTTCATTGAGAAATTGGGAAAATTTGACCGGATTGACTTTTGAAGCCCCAAAAAGCAATGATCCCAGCATACCTTCTTGATAGATAACAACTTTATATTCCACCATATTCTACTCCTTTGGTTTGAATAGATAAAAAAACAATAAATTTATCCGACGTTATTTTTTACATTTTTAATGAAAACATCTCGGTACAAAGTCTCGTGGTTTCATTAAATTAAATTGATTGTCATGAATTCTGCCTAAATATAAACCCTCGTCAAGAACTTTTTGTAGTGCTTCTTTACTCGCATCGACGACCGCAACCATGCCATATAATTGTTTATCTGCATATTCTGGGAAGAAGTTTCTAAATTCTTGAAGTATTTTTAAGACTTGTTCAACATCGCGCAATTTTAAGTGGCTTTTTATTTCCACCACGACCACTTTGTTATTTTCACCATTGCTATAACCGAGGACATCTATTTCTAAAGTGCGATCATCTTGCGACGATTTGACACGCGAAGAAATCCGTTCTAAACCAAATTCTTGTTTGAGGATTTTTTCCATCGCAGGAAATGCCAACCCTTCAGTAAACGAGCCGAATTTGTTACCGATGCCACCGATCTGCACGCCTAATTCTTTGAGTTGGCGATCTGTTTTCTTGAATTGATGGTCAAGGTCTAACTTGCTTTCTCTCAATAGGCGTTCTGTTTCTAACCTGCTTTCCTTCAGTTGGCGTTCTGTTTCTAATCTGCTTTCCTTCAGTTGATGATCGGCTTCCCTCTGAGCAATGGCAAGACTTGCCACCAGTTCTTTTAATTCGTCATCGGTCATATTTTTTCGCTCCACATTACTTGAAGTTGCTGAGTAATGGTTATTTTTCAACCGGTTACTTGCGCCCTTTAAGAAAATAAGTCACCATTTGTCCCTTGCCTTTCACTTCAATTGCACCGCGCCGCTCAAAAATAAATTTATCTTGAATATGGCGATAGGTTGCTTCAGAAACTTGAATGTGGTCGGGCAGACCGTGCGATTCCATGCGACTGGCAATATTGACTGCATCACCCCATAAGTCATAGTTAAACTTGTTTTTGCCAATCACGCCTGCCACCACCGGACCGGTGTGAATTCCTACGCGAATCCGAATGTTAGAACCATTTTGTTTATTCAAGCGACTGATCGCATCTGCCATGTCAATTGCCATATCTGCAACCTCTTCAACGTGATCGGCACGCGGCATGGGCAATCCCCCAACCAACATATAAGCATCTCCAATGGTCTTAATTTTTTCTAAATTATGCAATTCTGTCAATATATCAAACGATAAGAAAATTTCATTCAAGCGTTCTACCAATTCCGTCGGTGCAATCCCGGCAGACATTTGGGTAAAACCGACCAAATCCGAAAATAAAACGGTGACTTCAGGAAAACTGTCAGCAATGGTGCGTTCGCCCTTTTTCAAACGATCCGCCACCGGTTTGGGTAAAATATTTAATAATAATTTTTCAGATTTTTCTTGCTCTATTTGCAATTTTTTAATGAAAGCACGTTCCCGATCCCGTAACCGTTTCCGTTCCAATGAAGCTGAAATTTTTGCTTTGAGAATGACTTGGTTAAAAGGTTTCTGTAAATAGTCTTCGGCACCCATTTCGATACACCGCACCACGCTATCAATTTCATCAAGCGCGGAGATCATGATCACGGGTAAATGTTTCAAATATCTGTCAGCCTTCATTTCTGCCAATACTTGATAACCATTCATTTCTGGCATGATGATGTCTAACAACACGAGATCATAATGCCGAGTGCGTACCATATTGAGAGCTTGTCGTCCATTTTCAGCCACTTCGACGTGAAAACCTTGACGATCCAGGCGCCGCGATAATAAATCTCGATTGCTTTCTTTGTCATCAACCACCAGTAGGGAGGCTTCTTGTCCATTCAAATCGACGTAATTTTCTGACGTACTCATGGTGCGTACCACTTCGTCAATCAAGGTCGATGATGCCTCTTCCTCCACCCCAAAACTGTCAAAATAGCTGGGGGTGAGCTCTTCGTCAGTGAGTTTGGAATCGCCACGCGATAAATGACTTAAGTCGTCAATCAACGTTAGCAATCGCCGCGAGGATGACATTATTTTTTGTAAATCTAAATAAATGTCGCTGTAGCGCGCCTCTTCCACTTCTTCTAATAAAATTTCGCCATAGCCAATAATTGCATTAATCGGAGTGCGCAAGTTATGCCGCATCGCGGTGCTTAAATTAATTTTATCACTCGCCAATGGTTGGGCAAATAACTTGTTGACAATGCTCCCCAATTGCTCTGCCGCGGCTAACATTTTGGTTAAGTCTTGTACTAATTTTACTAATTCAGGATATTCCTTGACACGCACCAATAGCATTGCGGTGTAAGCAATAACGCTGTTGGTAGGTGTTTGTAAATCTTGCCCATTATCCAATTCGGGACTGAGCAGGCAAAAGTCAGGATTCCCCGAACTATTGGCAGTGTCGCGCGCGGGCAGTGGGGACGTTGAAGTGACTGCAATGATTTTGGGCAGGGCTAAGTCCGCTTGAGGTTCTTGACGATTTTCTACTGGCTTGGTCGGGGGGGCGCGAAATTCATTACTTCGCCCTAAATCACCGATCAGATTGAGTAATCGCCGTGCCAATGACAAAATATCTTGTAAGTGTCCGCAGGCATCATTCTCGTCATTTTCATCAGCCAAATCTTCCAACAGCATTTCACTGTAACCAATAATGGCATTAATAGGAGTTCGCAAGTCATGACGCACGGTTGCAGAAAATGCATCCATATCAACTTGTTTATCATTGTAATTTTCAACACTGAATAATTTAATGACCAACTTGGAAAGTTGCGTCGCTGCTTTGAGAATTTTGTCTAAATCATCGGTCAAGTCAGCCCAACGGTCGCGGTGCGCGGCGTGACGCAACAAAAATTCCATGTGATGGATAATAGTTTGCGTGGGTGTCTGCAAATTGCGGCTGATTTCTTCTAACCATTGGTGCTGCGGTTCGGCTACGGGAGGAGTGGGCGCGACGGGGGGGGATGATTCCGCGGGAGGGATATCGGCTTCTAAGACATCTGATTTTTTCGCGGGAGTTTTATCACTCGTTTTGGCTAAATAGCTTAAATCACTGATTAGGGTAAGTAAGAGACGGGCAAAGGTGAGAATATTCTGTAATTTATCACAAGCCTCAAGGTCTGAATTTTGTTCTCCTAAATCTTCCAACAACATTTCACTGTAACCAATCACCGCGTTAATTGGGGTACGCAGATCGTGACGCACTGTTGACGTAAACGCGTTGAGATTAACTTTACCCTCAGTGTGATGATTGTCCAGAAATTGCTTGATTAAATCCAGTAGGCGCAACGCGGCTGTTAAGACTTTATCAATGTCCGCGATAAAATCTTGCCAAGCAGAATTTGTTTGGGCATAGTCCAACAGGGATTGAACGCTATCAATGATAGCCTGAGTTGGATGAAAAAATTCTTGAGCTACATCCAGTTGCACAAAATCACCGCCTTGCTCAAACTCATTCAATTCTGTCGATAATGATTCAACTTTTCCTCGTTCTACGGCACTCATTGAGAGTTTTTCACCACGCAATTAGTTGGAGTTATTTGGCATTATTTAGAAGGTTGTTTGGCTGTTTCTCATTCTCACTTTGCTTTTTCTAACCCAGCTTTTTTTAACAAAGTTTCAATTTTTTCTAACAACCGGGGCAGTTCTATCGGTTTGGTATCATAATCATCACAACCGGCAGCCAAGGCTTGTTCACGGTCGCCAGACATCGCATGAGCAGTTAAGGCAATGATTGGAATGTGATTCGTATCCGGTGCTGCCTTGATTTCTCGGGTTGCCGTCCAACCGTCCTTGACCGGCAAGCTCATATCCATCAAAATCAAATCTGGGTGTTCTTTATGCGCCATATCCACGCCCTGCCCTCCGTCTGTTGCGATGACCACGTCAAACTGCTTGCGCGCGAGCCGTCTTGATAACATGTCACGATTCATTTCGTTATCTTCCACCAACAAAATCTTGGACATCGAGACTCTCCTTCTATAACAAAACTGAGTGAATTGGATTCAATTTTAACTTGTTGAATTAAATAATGAGGTGATGCTATCGGTCTGTTGACGGAAATTACTCTATTTTTCTGAAATTTAAACACAAAAACGAGTTAAACGTTAGGAGTTCTGACCAGTTGACTGTAGCCATGATTTATTGAATACTGCTCATTATTTATTTTATCCATTTTGGAAATGACAGCACGAATCAGACCATAATTCACGTTTTTTTGACGTTCTATCTCATGGTTCGCAGGGAGAAAAACAAGTATCGTGGTCTGAAATCATTCGTAGAAAATCAAATGCGATTCACATCGTCAAAGCAAACGCTTGATAAATCAAGCCTCACTTTGCCTTGGTGTGTATTTTTAAGGTTTCGCTGGCATTGGTTGCAACCGTTGTTATTTCGCTGTTATTTAATAGTTTTGCAGCATTGAAATTTGGGTCGATTTAACACAAGAGAATTCATCATTATCTGATTCATTTCAACAATATGTTATTCTATCTTAAAATGACAACTTATTACAGTCGAATATGGTATGTTCTTATCGGATTTTATCATGTTATCTGCGCATTTAGCCATCTGTTCATCTGTTTATCTTCAATTTCAATGTAACTTCAGACAACCACAAACAATTTCTCAACTGTCAGGGTGACAAAATCCTACTAAAATACAAAAATTTATCGAAATAATTTCCCGTGACCGAAGATTTTCTCACTTCTGTGCGCCGGAGCAAAGCCATTGACTTAAGGAAAAATAGTCAATGGCTTTGACGCTCCGCGTTGGAACGAGAATTTTTTTATTTGAAATCATTTAATGATGCATTATCACACCAAACTACATGATTAGGAATTACACAGTTCAGATTTAATTTTCAATAGATGCAATAGATTTTTTAAATAAAACAAGTAGTTCCTCCAGCCCAGACGCTCCGCGTCACCGGTTCAAATTTGATGAGTTCAACAATTTTGTATTCATCTCCTCATTTCAACGGAGCAACAATTTTTCATCAAGATGATAAAAAGCAATCAGTTAAAAATTATCACGCGTGACGCTGGAGCGTCTGAGCTGGAGGAACTACTTGTTTTATTTAATAAAAATCTATCGCATCGTCTTGTGTCACAATTCCTTAAGTCAATGGCTTTGACGCAGCGTATTGGAACAAGTCTGGAATTTAAATTTGAACTGCGTAACTCCTAATGATAAAACTACTTTTTTGGCTCATCACACGCGCAGGTATCCATGGCATCGCACACGCCACAACATTCATCTTCTTTATTGGGAGCTTTGAAGGGGGACTTTTTGCCCTTGGGTGCGACGTGAATATCAGTGAGGCTAACGGTAACTTCTTCAGGATGATCAGGAGATTCGAGATGTTTCAATTTACGTTCTAATAAAGAAATCCGTTCTAACATGCACGCCATCGCTCGACCGACGGGATCGGGAATTAAATGATGATTTAAATCAATCCCATGCGCCAGATGTTCACTATCTTTCTTGGTTTGTACCACTTTGCCAGGAATGCCGATAACAGTTGATTCCGCGGGAGCATCCTTGATAACTACAGAATTTGCCCCCACTCGTACATTGTCGCCCAAGGTGATGGGACCGAGAATTTTCGCCCCCGCGCCCACCAATACGCCATTACCCAAACACGGATGTCGCCGCCCTTTTTTCCACGAGGTGCCGCCCAACGTAACCCCATGATATAACGTCACATCATCGCCCACAATCGCGGTTTCGCCAATCACCACGCCAATGCCATGATCAATGAAAAAACGTCTGCCAATCGTCGCGCCGGGATGAATATCAATATTGGTGAACATCCGGCTGAAAAAAGCAAGGAGTCGTGCGAGATATTTCCAATTATTTATCCATAACTTATGAGAAATACGATGTGAAATAATGGCATGTACTCCGGGATACGTGGTTAATACCTCAAAAGTAGTGCGGGCAGCAGGATCACGCTCAAACACGCAAGCAATATCTTCACTGACCTGTCGAAAAAATCCAAGTGTTTCTGAATTGATTGCAGGGTTTTCAATTTTCTCTACTTTTTTTTCTTCTTCAGTATCTGGAACATGCGTGATAGATTCTTGTTTAAACATGACATCATTCTCATTGTAAAATTGTTTGCGTTGGGGCGGCATAGACAAGCGATAGGGTAGCAACAAACGCTGCAAAATTCAAAAGTTTTTTTGTGAGTTTTTTCGTCGAGTGAAACATTGGGTTGTTTAAGCCCGGTATTTTTCATATTTGTAGAACTTTTTGATTTTATTCTGGCAATTTTAAAAATGTAGTTTATTTTAACTCAGATCATCATGACAGAGTGCCAACTTCTAATCCTATGAAAAAAGTGCTATGATATAGCAATGTTGAGCACGACAAAACTACCCAGAGAGGAAATTTAGATGTCTAACTATTTAATCGCACCTTCAATTTTATCCGCTGATTTCGCACGTTTGGGCGAGGAAGTGACCAATGTGCTTGCGATGGGCGCAGATATCGTACATTTCGACGTGATGGATAATCATTATGTGCCAAATTTGACCATTGGGCCCTTGGTCTGCGAAGCTCTGCGTAAACATGGCGTAACCGCACCGATTGATGTGCATCTGATGGTGAAACCGGTGGATCGCATTATTCCTGACTTTGCAAAAGCGGGCGCGACCTACATCACGTTTCATCCGGAAGGTTCAGAACATATTGATCGTTCTTTACAATTGATTCGTGATTGTGGCTGTAAATCTGGCTTGGTGTTTAATCCCGCTACACCATTAGACTATTTAAAATATGTACTTGATAAAGTTGATATGATTTTATTAATGTCGGTCAACCCCGGTTTTGGCGGACAATCGTTTATTCCAGCGACCTTGGCGAAATTACGGGAAGCGCGGCAAATGATCATCGACAGCGGGCGAGACATTCGGTTAGAAGTTGATGGCGGGGTAAAAGCGGATAACATTCGGGAAATTGCGGCGGCGGGCGCGGATACTTTCGTTGCCGGATCAGCGATTTTCAACACTCCCGATTACAAAGCCACAATTGACAAAATGCGGGCAGAACTCGCCAAGGTGCAGTTATGAAATTTTCGCCCAAGTTGGTATTGAGCGATTTAGATGGCACCATGATTGACAGTGTACCGGATTTGAGCTATGCCGTTGATACCATGATGCAACAATTGGGTTTAGCGGCGTGTGGCGAGGCGAAAGTGCGTCATTGGGTGGGCAACGGCGTTGAACGTCTGGTTAAACGCGCCCTTGTGGGACAATTGCATGGTGAGCCGGAACCGGCGTTGTATGAGCAAGCCTTGCCGCTTTTCAAAAAAATTTATGGCGAATGTAACGGGCAACACAGCGTTTTGTATCCCGGTGTGCTGGAAGGGTTGCATTGGATTAAAAATCAAGGCTATACCCTCGCCTGCATCACCAATAAAGCCGAACAATTTACCGTTCCCTTGTTGCAATCGCTGCATATTCACGACCTGTTTGAACTGATTCTCAGCGGAGATTCATTGCCTCAGAAAAAGCCCGATCCCGCGCCCTTGTTACACGCTGCCCAATTTTTTCATACCGATCCGCATGATTCATTGATGTTGGGGGATTCGGTCAACGATGTGCAGGCGGCGCGCGCCGCGGGATTTCACATTATTTGCGTGAGTTATGGTTACAATCATGGGGAAGACATTCGAGATGCCCAACCGGACGCAGTGATCGATTCATTCAGTGAATTGCCACAATTATTGACGGCATGAGCCATAAATGTTTCTCTCGTTTGAACCATAATTTTTAAAACAAACATTATTTAACGCTATGATAATAAAATAAATAATCCGAATGATGGTTTAAACGGGAGACATTTGAGCATGAGAGTTTTAGTTAAAAATTTGGGTGCGTTGAAACAAGCTGAATTTTCACTCGGCGATATCACGATCATCTGTGGAGGCAATAACACGGGCAAAACTTACGCGACTTACGCATTATTTGGTTTTTTGTCCACATGGCGTGAATTGTTTACTGTAAAAATTCATCCTGACAAGGTAAAACAATTACTTGACGAGGGTGTCACGCACATTGACGTATCCGAATATGTTGCACAGGCAGAACAGATTTTATCTCAAGGTTGTCAGACATACACGCAGCAATTGCCAAAAATATTTGCAACATCGGCAGATCGATTTAAAGAATCCGAGTTTCAAGTCATTTTAGACACTCAAGAAATCCGTGCCACAGGCAAATATGATCGTAAAATGCGCTCTGCCAATGCCGAATTTTTTGCGATTTCAAAACAAGAAGATGACACAGATTTAGTCATTAGCTTATTGATAGAAAAAGAAAAAGTCAAAATTCCGCCTGATGTGATTACTCATTTCATTGCCGGTGCACTCAAAGATATTGTTTTTTCTTCATTCTTTCCAAAACCATTTATCGCAAGTGCAGAAAGAACCGGCGCGGTTATTTTCCGTAAAAAATTAAATTTCGTTCGTAATCGTTTGTTGGAAGAAGTCAGCCAAGTGAGCAAAAGTATTGATCCATTTGAATTATTATTGAAGGATTATCAGGATTACGCCTTGCCGGTGAAAACCAACGTGGAATTTACGCGACAACTGGAATCTATTGTGAAGGATGAAAGTTTCATTGCTCAACAACATTCTGAAATTCTAGCTAATTTTGCAGACATCATTGGTGGCGAATACATGGTAACTCGCAATGATGAATTGTACTATGTGCCTAAAATGAGTAAAAAAATCAAGCTGACGATGGATGAAAGTTCCAGCGCGGTGCGTTCCTTGTTAGATATTGGATTTTATCTGCGTCATGTTGCCCAGCGCGGTGATTTGTTGATGATTGATGAACCTGAACTGAATTTACATCCGGAGAATCAACGACGTGTTGCTCGTTTATTTGCACGTTTGGCAAATTTGGGAATTAAAGTTTTTATCACGACGCACAGCGATTATATTATCAAAGAATTGAATACGTTAATCATGCTTAACCATGACAAGCCCCATTTAAAACGGATTGCCCAACGGGAAGGTTATCAACCTGAAGAATTGATTACGGCGAGCCAAATCAAAGTTTATATCGCCGAAGAAGCTTTAATCAAATTGGAGGGCGGACATCGCAAAACCAGTTGTCAAACACTTGTTGCCGCGAACATCGATCCGGAACTGGGGATTGAAGCCCGTAGTTTTGATCAAACGATTGATAAAATGAATCAAATTCAACAAGATATTCTATGGGATGATGAACCTGAGAAAATATTATTTATAGAAAATTTAAAATTTAATCAATTGGTTGGCAAATAAAATTTTATTCGAGTATTCCAGAGAATCGAGTTATTAGCTAAAATATAACAGAATTGAATCCAGAAGACCATACTAATCGGTTTCCATCATCAGCCTATTTCATCCCTTCAGCATACAGGATTGTTTCATGTTCGTTTTAATTTGTGGTGCTCTCACTTATGATACTGTGATGGTCATCAATGAAAAACTGAAAAATCATATCTCTGCCACCGCGCCCTTGCCCACTGCTTTAGACATTCATTTTCAAGTCCCTGATTTGCGTCGTCAATTTGGGGGATGCGCGGGCAATATTGCGTATAATTTAAAAATATTGGGGGCGGAACCGCTCATCATGGCAACGGTGGGCACCGATTTTAATAATTATGCAGAATGGCTTGATAAACAAGGAATTCGCCGCGATTATATTACCCAAGTCGATCACTGCGTCACCGCGCAAAAATTTACCACGATAGACATGGAAGATAATCAAATCACTGCGTTTCATGCCGGTGCGATGAATTTTTCCTATCTCAATCATATCCAACATGCGAAAAATGTCACCTTGGGCGTGGTGTGTGGGGACAGTGCCGAAGGAATGTTATTGCATACGCAACAGTTTGCTGAAGCGGGAATTCCCTTTGTATTTGCGCCGGGCAACAGTATTCAGCAATTTGATGGCGATGAACTGATGCGGTTTATCGAACAAGCCAATTGGATTATGGTGAATAAAAAAGTGTGGACGATCATGCAGCAACGGATGAAACTGACACCCGAACAGGTCGCTATGCGGGTGCAAGCCCTCGCCATCAGTTCAGAAAAAGGGTCGTTAATTTACACGCAAGGCACTCGTTATCAAATTCCCCCCGCGCAAGTTCGTGCGATGAATGATTGGTCGGGAGCGGACGAGGCTTTTTGTGCAGGTTTGCTATACGGTTTATTGAAAGATATTGATTGGGAAACCACCGGTCGCATCGCTAACCTCATGATAGCTATCAAGATAGAGCATCACGGTTCCCAAAGCCACAATTTCACGTTAGAACAATTTAAATTGCGCTTCAGAAAACATTTTGGTTATAACTTGCTTATCTAAAAAAAACAGCCTGTCCTGTGACCGATTACATGCAACGACACTTTCCTACATCCAAATACTGCGATTTGTGGTAGAATACCGCCATGAATTAACAAGCCATGAATCATCCAATTTAAGCAAAGGAATCCAAATGATTATCATTATGCAATCCCACGCCACTGACGAGCAGATCAACGCGTTACGATCTAAAATAGAATCTTACGGTTTGACAGCAAATATTTCTCGCGGGGTGGAACGTACTATTATTGGTGCGATTGGTGAGGAGCGTCAACTGAATATTGAAGCCTTGCAATCATTGCCGGGGGTGGAAAATGTGGTGCGGGTGGTGAAACCTTATAAAATTGTGGCGCGGGAAGGACACAATGAAAATACAGTGATTCAGGTGAAAGGAGCGACTTTTGGGGGCAAAACGGTTCAAATCATTGGGGGACCGTGCTCAGTAGAAACGCAGGAACAAATGGATTTAGCCGCGCAATTTACTGCTGAAGCCGGATGTCGCTTGATGCGTGGCGGTGCGTTCAAACCTCGTACCAGTCCGTATGCGTTTCAAGGTAAGGGCGTGGAAGGATTACATATTTTTCGTACTGCGGCGGATAAATTTGATCTGCCGATTGTCACCGAATTAATGGATGTGCGTACCATTGACGACTTTTTAAAATATCACGTTGATATCATTCAAATTGGCGCGCGCAACATGCAGAACTTTGATTTATTAAAAGAAGTTGGCAAATTGCATACTCCCGTGATTCTCAAACGCGGTTTATGTGCAACGATTTCTGAATGGTTGATGTCCGCAGAATACATCGCCGCTGGGGGAAATCACAACATTATTTTGTGCGAACGGGGCGTGCGAAGTTTTGAATCTGCGTATCGCAACATGTTGGATGTCACGGCGATTCCGTTTTTGAAGAAAGAAACGCATTTACCCGTCATTGTTGATCCCAGTCATGCTGGTGGAAAAGCATGGTTAGTTTCCGCGCTGTCGAAAGCTGCGATTGCCGCCGGAGCGGATGGTTTATTGGTAGAAATGCACCCCTATCCGTGCGAAGCGTGGTGTGATGCAGATCAAGCCTTAAGTCCCAATGAATTGAAAACCTTGATGGATGAATTGCGTCCGTTGGCTCAAGCGATTGGGCGAGATATCTAATTATTTTATCTGAATCACTGTAGTTCAGACAGTTTTAAAATTTCATTGAGATTTCAACCTATTGATTTTACAAGCGATTATAAAAACTGTCCGAACGATTTTAAGAATACCACACAATTGACTATTCTAGGGAATAACCATGACAACTTTAGCAACGCCGAATGCCCAACAACATTATGATATTACTGAAAAAGATTTGCCCCTTCATTGCCCTATGCCTGGCATGAGTTTGTGGGATTCCCATCCGCGCGTCTTCCTGCCTATCACTCAATCCGCCAATAGTCAAATAACCTGTCCTTATTGCGGTGCCGAATTCACGCTGAAAACGACGAAGGCTGCATAACGTGTGCGTATCGGTGAACTGCGTCTGTTAATTGTCGCTCCTTCTTGGGTTGGCGACATGATGATGGCACAAAGCCTGTTGAAAATGCTGAAATATCGGCATCCCCAGGCAATGATTGACGTGCTCGCGCCGGCGGGATTTGCGGGATTATTGCAACGCATGACGGAAGTCAATGGCATTATTTCTCATGATTTCAAGCATCAACATCTCGATTGGCACGCCCGCTATCGACTGGGTAAACAATTACGTTCCCATCATTACCGTCAAGCCTTGATACTCCCCAATTCATGGAAATCGGCATTAGTTCCCTTTTGGGCAAAAATTCCACAGCGCACCGGTTATGTGGGTGAATGGCGCTATGGTTTACTCAATGATATTCGCAGGTTAGACAAGGTGCTGGTGCGTCAAACGGTACAACAATATGTTCATTTAGCTGCCGATCAATCCAATTCATTGAATGAGTTACCATTTTTACCCCATCCACAATTATCGCCTGCCAATGTCGATTACGTGTTGCAACGCTTACATCTGAGCCGGGCTCGTCCCCTCCTTATTCTCTGTCCTGGTGCGGAATATGGACCGGCGAAGCAATGGTCGGCAGAATATTTTGCCATTGTGGGAAAACGTCAGGCGGAACAAGGTTGGCAAGTGTGGATATTGGGATCGGGGAAAGATGCGGTTATTGGGGCGAAAATTGCCGCGTTAATTGGAGATAAGTGCATTAATTTATGCGGTGAAACCCAACTTGGGGAAGCGGTCGATTTATTGTCATTAGCAGATGTGGTGATTAGCAATGATTCTGGTTTGATGCACGTCGCGGCGGCGTTGGATAAACCCTTGATTGCTATCTATGGTTCATCGGATGCGGGTAAAACGCCCCCCTTGAGTTCCCGTGCCAAAGTGCTGTCGGCGGGAGTGGCATGTAGTCCGTGTTTTCAGCGCACTTGTCGATGGCAGCATTACCACTGTTTACGTGAGATTAAACCGCAACAGGTGCTTACGCTTTTGAACACGATGATAACGAAATAAATGACCTACGGTAGATTTTTATTAAATAAAATGTAACTGTAAAAAACCTCATTTTTTGGATTTTCGATTATGTAAAATCAACAACTTATCCAGTAGTACGATTCAAATGCCCTTCGTGGTGGTGTGTCTCCGGTTTTTTCTGCATTTTTCCCCCTGTTCTCGGTTTTTGTGGAGGTTGTATCGTTTTTTTAGTGGGTGTATGAACGGTCAATTGTGGGCGTGGACTGGAAACTGGGACTGTTTGGTAAATTTCAAATTGAAAAAAACTGAGCAATTGATGCAACTCCCTCACTTGTTCTCGAGTAGTCTGACTGTTTGCTGTCAGTTCTTCAACCATTGCCGCATTCTGTTGGGTCGTTTCATCCAATTGAATAACCGCTTGATTAACTTGCGTAATTCCCGTTGATTGCTCCTGACCCGCCGCCGCAATTTCCGCAATAATATCGCTTACTTTTTTCACATTGAGAACAATTTGATCGAGGGCTGTCCCGGATTGATTCACCAAATTAGAACCTTCCTCAACTTTGGCTATGCTATTTTTAATCAATAACTTAATTTCTTTCGCCGCCGCTGCACTGCGTTGTGCTAAATTGCGAACTTCCGCCGCGACCACAGCAAAACCGCGCCCTTGTTCTCCCGCTCGTGCTGCCTCGACCGCGGCATTCAGTGCTAATAGATTGGTTTGAAAAGCAATTTCATCAATCACACTGATAATATCAAACATCTGGGCACTGCTCTTATTCATTGCCAACATGGCTTGCACTGCCTCATAGACCACCTTGTTACCCTGCTCGGCACTCATTCTGGCTTCTAAGGATAATTGTTTGGCTTGCTGGACATTATCGACGGTCTGACGCACGGTCTCGGTCATTTCTTGCATACTTGATGCAGTTTCTTCCAACGCGGCGGCTTGTTCTTCAGTACGTTGGCTCAATGCGGCATTCCCAGAGGCAATTTCCTCAGAACCACTGTCAATCTGATCGGCAACTTGAGAAATATTTCCCATCATTTCATTTAATTTTTTCAACGTTGCATTGACATCTTGTTTGAGTTCAGAGAGTTGTCCAACATATTCATTAGACAAATTTTTGCACAAGTTACCCTGAGACATTGCTGAAAATACTTCCATCAATTCTTCGACAATTCGTTGATTAATATCTAAATTAAGATTCAAATCTGCCGCCACTCGCTTATTAAAAACCCCTTTTGCTGCATGTTCGACTGCTGTGCCAATTTCATTCATAATCTGATTGAGTTGCAACACGGAACTGTTGACGTTATTCTTGAGTTGCGACAACATACCTGTATAATTTTGGGTCATCGTTTCATTCAATTTTCCCATCGATACCGCGGCAAATATCCGAATCACTTCCTCAACCATTTGTTGATTTAGGGATAAATTATGATTCAGGTTTTCAGACAGTTCTCGAAAAAAACCTTGCTTATTGACCAAAGAAACCCGTTGATCAAAAATACCCTGAGCCGCTGCATCAATCACTTGCCGGATATCTAACATGGTTTGCCGCAGTTGT
>DYNO01000001.1:24676-35416 GCA_020721025.1 Thiomargarita sp.
GTTTGCCGCAGTTGTAAGATGGCGGTGTTGATATCTCCCTTCAATACTTCAGCATTGCCAGAATAGTTGTCCTTGACCAATTGATTTAAATCACCAATGGCTAACGCGCCAAAAACGTGTTTTAACTCAACTATCAGATGTTGATACTCTTGCAACGATGTTTGTATTTGTTTTAAGGCTTGTCGCTGTTCAATTTCTTTGTGATTTCCATGAATCTTAATTTCTTCTTGGAGATTTCCTGCCGCTACTTGATGGATGAGAGCGGACAAATTATCAAATCGTTGCAGGACATCGCGCAATATCCAAATTATCCAGCCGATACACAAGAGAATCAAGACAGCAGACAGACTGATTTTGGTCGTAAATTGATTGTCATCGGGAGTTGATTGAGCCTGTTGCCACCACATCAGAAAGGTATCGCCTACAAAATAACTCAGCAAAACAAACAGCGGTAGCACAGCAAGTGCGAATTTAACGAGAAAAGAGTTGTGGTTGAACATGGAGAATATCCTGTAGTTACAGCA
Organism: Thiomargarita sp.; assembly: GCA_020721025.1. Lineage (GTDB taxonomy): Bacteria > Pseudomonadota > Gammaproteobacteria > Beggiatoales > Beggiatoaceae > DYNO01. The sequence goes on from DYNO01000001.1 coordinate 25,201, forward strand.
ATTCTCAGTATGAAAATAATATCGAAAATATTCAAATAGTTGCGAATTTTAGAAAATTATGGATACTGTTATCAATTCATTGATTTATAACAAATTCAGGTTTTCATACTGAGAATTGCTGCTATAGTTATCAAGAACGAATAATTCATTATAAATGTATTATGCTAAAGTTTTGTGATACAGCCAATGCACCGTAAAAAATTACAGAGAAATGTTCTACTTAATAGACTTCCGATTATTTTTTCTTAACAAACGTTGATTTTATCCATATTTGCTAACTGCCACGTTACTTTCGCAACAACACGGGCTTGGTTTTCGCCATTGGCAAAGATTCCAATACTTCCAAACCTTTACCGGATACTTTCGGATAAATTCCTTTTACAGAAATCAAGAAATGATTAAAAATAGAAAACTGAATCGTGCATTTTTTCCTGATCTGTCAAATTTACATCAAACTTCACTGGGTTGTTTTCCTGTAAAATCATCGGCTTTAATACAAAAGAATATTTGTTAAATTATAAATAAAATCAATCAATTATTTTCCCTTCAAATAATGCTGATCGCTGAAACTGCTCACCCACGTCGGACGATAAGCAACTAATACAGTCATGATTAAACCATTGATAAAGGCTTCGGGGAATAACATGATGAAAATAAAAGCAGATTCGTCTTTCAACTGCATCCATGTGTACGTGCCACTCAATAATAAAATTGCCATGCCTACCAAGCGACTGATTGCCATTGATAACGCACCACCAAAAAAGGCTGAACCGTAAATGTAGATAAAAAAATGTTTTGGTAGCGAGAAATATAAAATTTTGAACAAGCCAAAGGTGATTGCGATGGGAATCATGCCGTTGACCCACAGATTGAGTGAGTAATTCATCCAATCGCCAACCCCTTCAAATGTCAAACAAAGTTGTGCAATACTGACAGCGAACACCGCAAATTGCCAACCAAACATTAGCGTGACACTGGTGACTAACAACAGGTGAAATTCCATGCCTCCTGTAATCCCAACACTACTACGCCATGCCAACCAGAGCAAAATACTGGCAGCAAAAAAAACATTCGCATCGTCAGCACGTTTGAGGTGGTACCACGGAGCAGAAAACAATGAAAACAATAAGATAGCGGCATAGCCCAGATGTGCAATCAGTAGCCATGTAACAGAGAGGTGAACGGCGGCAAGATTCATATAGGAAATGAGGTTCAATTAAGAAAAACAATGAGACAGGAAAAATTAGTTGCATCTCAATCAGACTCAAGCAATCTTTCCTGCCATCAAGCGATGTGGACGGTAAAACCGAGCAATTTTTCAAAAATTACTTAATCTTGTCTGCATAAACTTTGATTTTATTTGCAGATTTCAGCCCACCGACCAATTGTTGAAAATCACTTTCGCCCACCGCCATGCGTACCGGTTCCACCTTCTCGGCATTTTTATTTTCAGTAACTTCACCTTCTTTCACGCCCAACAGCGCAAACAGCGCGTAATCACCATTGCCCAGTTTAACTGTTTGATATAACGCACGTTCTTGGTCTGGTGTACCCAATTTAAATGCTTGTTGCACGACGAGCGGATAGGGGAAGGTTGAAACCGATTTTTTCACCCATTGCGAATTTGCCCAACTTAGTTGATTGTCTTGCGCCAAAGTGTTTGGATCAACTTGTTGTTTCAATTGGGCTAATAATGAGTCTGCCAACTTTTGGGCTTCTGCTTGCATTTTCTCAGTTTTCAATAAGTTACTGATTTCTGCCTTGACTTCTTCCAGAGGCTTTGACTTGGGCAATTCGTGATTTTTCAACCGCAATACCATGACGTGCATCGTGTCCAGTTCCACGACTTCACTATTATAGTTATCTTTCAACACGTTATCCGCAAATGCTGCTTTCAATACCGCCGGTTTGGAAAAAATGGGGTCGTTCGCTATCCCGGTTCGGTCAAATATCCCGCTGTCTTTCACTTTAAAATTCATGGTGTTAGCCAAGACATCCAAGCTATTCGGATTTTCAAACGCCAAGTTTGCAAATTGCTCTTGCTGCGTGTAAAACTCAGTTTCTGCTTGCTCTTTTTGCAATGCCGCTTTTAATTCCACTTTCACTTCGTCAAAACTGCGGACAGATTCTGGTTTACTTTCAATCCGTTGGATGATGTGAAATCCAAATTGACTTTTCACCGGCGCGCTGCTGACTTCGCCATCTTTCAACGCAATGACGGCTTCTTCAAACGGTTTGACCATTGCCTCTTCACCGAACCAGCTTAAATCGCCACCGCTGTTCTTGCTGCCCGGATCGTCAGAATATTGTTTTGCGAGTTCTTCAATCGTTTGACCGGCTTGATGTTTTGCTAATAAATCTTGCGCTTTCTTCTCGGCTGCGGCAATTTGCTCAGGCGTGGCATTATTTTCAGTTTTTACCAAGATGTGACGCGCGTGCCATTGGGGCGGCGTGGTATAAGTTGCCTTGCGTTCCTCATACCGTTGTTTTAACATGTCTTCCGTTGGTTCTTCTTTTGAAGGAATTTCCGCATTAGAAAATTCAACGTATTGCACGCTTATTTTTTCCGGAGTCATGTAATTTTGCGGGTGCGCCTTGTAATGGGCTTCAATTTCCGCATCGGTCACAGTGACAGTCGATTCAAAACGTTGCGTGGGGATTAATAAATAGGTGACTAACCGTTGTTGTTCTTCCAATTTGGCGCGTTGCTGTTGATCGTAAGTGGTTAAAAATGCAGAGCGACTTATGCCTTGTTGCAGTTGTTCGACCAATAGTTCCCGCCGCATCCGCCCTTCAAACATCGCGGGTTGAAATCCTTGGGCTTGCAATACTTGTTCATACGCTACTTGGGAAAATTTGCCCTGATCTTGGAAATAAGGCAGGTTGTGCAGATGGGCTAATAATGAAGCATCGCTGATTCTAAGTCCATGATTATAGGAAGTCTGTAGCAGGACTTCATGTTCAATCATGCGGTCGAGGGTGTTTTGACGAATTTGAGCGTCCATAAACGATAAATCCATGCCGGGTTGTTTTATCATGGCGCGCAATTGACGTTGTTGCATTTGCACTTCATTGTCAAAATCGTGTTGCTTAATTTCGACATCATTAACCATCGCAACAGCAAGTTTTTGTGGGGGTGAAACATATTCGTTGATTCCCCAAAGAGCAAAGGGAATGGCGATTAAAATGACAATCACCCAAGCCAACCAACCGTGCGCTCTATCACGAATGCTTTGTAACATGATATTTTCCTGTGTCTGAGATGTTATCTGATCGTGGTCAGTTTGTGATTTTAAGAGGTAACTAATTCGTAAGTTCTTTAAAATCTGGGCAAGTTGAGACCACAATTATGATTTGATAAATGAGGTACGTTGATGCCATTTTACAACGCGACGAGCACAAAAAAAAGCGCATCATGTCTTCCACAAATGCGCCTTCTTTATGATGAATTCTGGCGGAGCGGACGGGACTCGAACCCGCGACCCCGGCAGTGACAGTGCCGTATTCTAACCAACTGAACTACCGCTCCAAACAATTTCTAAAGATGCACATTATAACACATCTTGTTATCGGTAAAAACCACAATTTTATGGGTGTTGAGGGGATCGAACCCCCGACATTCGCCTTGTAAGGGCGACGCTCTCCCAGCTGAGCTAAACACCCAACCGATTAAAAGAGGCAATTATATAGAAAAGCATTCTGAAAAGCAACTACTGATTTAATGCGTCTTTGAGCGATTTACCGGGTTTAAAAATCGGCACTCGCGCTTCCCTGATAGTAATGATATCGCCGGTACGTGGATTGCGTCCCGTTCGTGCTGCACGTTCTCTGACGCTGAAAGTGCCAAATCCAATCAACGTCACCGTATCGTTTTCTACTAAGGCTTGTTTAATGTTGTCCATCACTGCGTCAACTGCTTGAGATGCTTTGGCTTTTGGCACACCTAAAGATTCTGCAACCTTGTCAACCAAATCAGATTTATTCACTTCTCCCCCTTTTCACGTGGTGTCAAATCATTGACTCATTTGTATTAACAACTAACAACGTATGTAGTGCTGTCAGGTCAGTCAAATGGGTCTCTTTTCATGCACTTGACACCTAATTCACCGCATATTGCATAACTACTTTAAATAAACACACTTCAGATGCTTATTTTCACATAGAAACAATTTTTGACTTGTTGACTTTCAATAGTTCGGACAGTTCCAAAATTATACTTTAATATCAATCAGTTATTGAATTAGCAAAATAACTATAACTTATTGATTTTTGTAAGTAGTTGTGGAAAACTGTCCAAATTATTGACTTTAGGATGCCAAATTTGCTCCCGAATAGCAACAACGAGTTATCAGTTGAAAGTGTCTCGGTACGTGTATTATCATTTCAACTAAAATCACATCAAACCGGTTCTATACAATGGATAAGCGTATAAAAGCAAGCGTGGCAATTATAGCAGGACGGAGCATTTCAATGCGTTTGTATTGTCTGATTGGGTAGCGTGGGTGCGTTTTCTTCTGCTAATCCGGGCTCTTTTTTCGGCTCTTCCTGTACTTTGGGCATGGGCATGGTTTGTAGCGCGTGTTGTAATACTTCATCAATCCAACGCACCGGGATCAGTTGCAAATTATTTTTAATATTTTCAGGAATTTCTTGCAGATCACGACGATTTTCTTCAGGAATTAACACCGTGCGAATCCCCCCGCGTAATGCTGCCAATAACTTTTCCTTCAAACCGCCTATCGGTAAAACTTCCCCGCGCAAGGTAATTTCCCCCGTCATTGCCACATCGGCGCGCACGGGAATGTTGGTCAATACCGATACCATCGCAGTGCACATGCCCACACCCGCACTCGGACCATCTTTCGGAGTCGCACCTTCGGGAACGTGGATGTGAATATCGTATTTTTGGTAAAACTCAGCATCAATCCCTAGACTAATCGCCCGTCCACGCACCACACTCAATGCCGCTTGAATGGATTCCTGCATCACATCGCCCAATTGCCCGGTATAGATCAATTTTCCCTTGCCCGGCATGACTGCTGCTTCGATGGTCAACAAATCGCCACCAACCTCTGTCCACGCCAATCCAGTGACCAAGCCAATGCGATCTTGCTCTTCCGCCCGTCCATAACGAAATCGTTGCACACCCAAATATTTTTCAATATTATCAGACGTGATGATCATCTTATGGCTTTTTGAATCCAATAAAATCTCTTTGACGACTTTACGGCAGATTTTCGCAAGTTCCCGTTCCAAATTCCGCACGCCCGCTTCCCGACTGTAAAAACGGATGATGTCTTGAATGGCTTCTTCGGTAATCACCAATTCTCCGTGCTTTAACCCATTGTTGCGAATCTGTTTCTCGACCAAATATTGTTTTGCAATGTTGATTTTTTCATCTTCAGTGTAGCCAGAAATCCGAATCACTTCCATGCGATCCAATAATGCTGGCGGAATATTCAACGTATTTGCGGTCGCGACAAACATCACATCGGAAAGATCATAATCGACTTCGAGATAATGGTCATTAAACGTATGATTTTGCTCAGGGTCTAATACTTCCAACAATGCGGAAGATGGATCACCGCGAAAATCAGTGGACATTTTATCGACTTCATCAAGCAAAAATAACGGATTTTTCGACTTAATTTTCGACAAATTTTGAATAATTTTGCCCGGCATCGAACCAATGTAAGTGCGCCGATGCCCACGAATTTCTGCTTCATCTCGCACCCCACCGAGAGACATTCGCACAAATTTTCGCCCCGTCGCCCGTGCAATTGATTGACCTAACGAGGTTTTTCCCACCCCCGGCGGGCCCACCAAACATAACACCGGTCCCTTAAGTTTTTTCACCCGTTGTTGCACCGCGAGATATTCCAAAATCCGTTCTTTGACCTTTTCTAATCCGTAATGATCATGCTCTAAAATTTCTTCAGCATTGGTCAAATCCCGACTGATCTTGGTGCGTACTTTCCAAGGGACACCGATCATCACGTCGATATAGTTACGAACCACAGTGGCTTCTGCAGACATCGGCGACATCATCTTGAGTTTATTCAATTCAGAGACCGCTTTTTCATACGCTTCCTTGGGCATTCCCGCCTTGTCGATCTTTTTCACCAAATCTTCAATTTCATTTGGAGAATCTTCAAGTTCGCCCAATTCTTTCTGAATCGCCTTCATTTGCTCGTTCAGATAATATTCGCGTTGGCTTTTTTCCATCTGCCCCTTGACGCGTTTTCTAATCCGTTTTTCCACTTGCAACAAGTCAATTTCCGATTCCAACAAGCCGACCAGATGTTCCAACCGCTGGCGTACTTCGATGATTTCCAACATCTTTTGCTTTTCATCAATTTTGACCGCAAGATGGGCAGCAATGATATCTGCCAACCGACCGGGATCTGCGATATTGGCGAGGGAATTGAGAATTTCGGGAGGAATTTTTTTATTCAGTTTGATGTACTGATCAAAACGCGAAATCGCAGCGCGTGATAACACTTCAATTTCCCGCTCATCGACTCCAATCTTGGAATGTAGCAATTTCAGTTGTGCGATAAATACATTATCAATGCTCAGAAATTCAAGGACTTGGGCGCGCTGTCCCCCTTCAACCAAAACTTTAATCGTACCGTCGGGGAGTTTCAGCAGTTGCAGAATATTAGAAATCGTGCCTATTCTGTGGATATCGCTGATATTGGGATCATCTTCTGACGCATTTTTTTGGGCAATCAGCAAGATTTGTTTCGATTCACTCATCGCTTTTTCAAGGGCGTGAATCGACTTTTCTCTGCCAACAAACAATGGAATAACCATATGCGGATAGACAACCACATCTCGTAATGGGAGTACCGCCAAAACGTTTTGCGCGCCTTCGACCGATTTCGATGTTTTGTCTTCATATGGCATGGAGTAAATCCTCTTTTTTAGGGTGAAAATGTTCAAAAGTATTATAATGCAGTTTTTTGCGAATAATTCAAGAGGAATCGACGACGCAAATGAAGAGTAAATCGAGCAAGTTATTGAAATTAAATAGGCAGATTTTTTATCTTTGCCATCAAATCATCATAACTTCTTGATTTTAGTGTGACGAATTGATCAATTCACAGATTGATCAATCATTCAAACTGTTTTAAAATCTCAATTTCCATCCATTGCAAAATCAACAACTGAATTGACTCAACAGAAACGATATCAACAGCTATTTCAACTATTTGGGATAAATAGATTGATGAATTTGTTTCGCAGTCAATTCTTGAGTCGAACTGAGGACTTTAATCTGCGTTTCTGCTTCGTGAATCACATCATCGTATAAATCCAGCGTTTCCTTGTCAAAATCTTGACTATCTTCTGCCGCCATTTTAAACAACAGCATGTTATTCAAAAAATTATTCAGAATATGTTGCACCGCTGCCATCGTCGCGTCAAAGATTTCACGTTTTTCTCGTTCCCGCGCCAATAGTTTCTTATAATCCGTGTTGACTAAAAAATAGAGTAAAAGAGTGGTTACAAACACGTAAATCCAGCCCTTCATGGTTTGAATCAGGCTTAACATGGCGACATCGCTGATCAGCCATTCGAGCAATCGATCTGATAAAAAAATCCAGAGTATTCCGAATATTGCATAAATAAGCGAGACTTTAACAGGAAACGATAGATAGCGCATCAGTGACCCCCCTCAGTTGTGTTCGCAGCGACCGTTGTGTCATGATTTTAATCAAAAATTCAGCGCGACCTTACATTCGTACTATTTTAAACTTTATTTCAATCAATTAAAACGATTTTATTGCAGAAACTGAAGAGAGACGTTATTTTATCCTGTAGATTAATCTACCACTGGATGATAAGTCTGCAAATGCGCTATTTTACAGCGATTTTACAATTGGCGAAGGGATTGTTGGAAAACTGAATCAATAATATTTCCAACGAATTGATTTTGTTGGCGAGTTGTATTTCTGAAGAGGAAGTTTCTGTTTTTTGGCAGGAGAATACTTTGAACAGTTTTGAAAAGGGTAGTGTCACACAAATCAGGATAACAGAAGAAAGCGAAGTTGAATGAGATTTGAGATTTTTGTAGGGTGTATAACCGAAGCGTCATACACCTTGAGTTTCTAAAACATCGCGCTGAACCCTAACTTGTGTGGCATTCATTGCCGTATTTTTATTGCAGTCTTTTCAAATTGATGATTTCTAATGTTTTTCCGTCTGGATTGAGATGCAATTCGACTTGGTACGTTTCTGAAGGCACGATACTTCCTTGTTTTCGTAATTGCATTTCAGAAATCAATAAGCGGGAACTGTCAAGATCAAACACGGGGATTGCCGTATCGCCCCCTGTCAAAATAGCAGTAACTTCGGGATGACTGAGTATTTGAGCCGTATAACTTTCCCCTTGTTGTTCCAAATTCTGCACAAATCCACGTAGATGATTGTAAGAACCTTCCAGCAAATTCTGATAAATTACCCGCATTTCAGGCTGTTGAATTACCGTCAGAGCTTGATTCAAGTCCTTGATATCGACTTCCTCAATCAGCGCGCCCACCCGTAAAGCCTCAGATAACGAAGTCATTCCACGCGTGGTTAAATCCGAGTATAAACCTTGTAGTTTGGCATCATTAAATTGTCCGGGTTCTGCCAAGGCTGAGTCGGGCAATTGGTACGCATCGAACACGCATTTCAATTGATCCATGTGAGTTTGTTCAGAACTCATAATGTTATCAAATACTTGAACTTGCCATTTGACTGCCAAAGCCTGATAAACATCGCGGGCAAGTTTTTCTTCCTCCCGCATAAATCTGAGTGAAGCCACTTCTTCCGCCGTCAGAGGAGTAGTCGTAGAAAACGATGGACAAGCAGATGTTGTTGAGTTACCTGAAGAATGTCCGCTTGTGCCCTGACCGGAACCGTTGCCTGCGCCCGGACCATTACCTGCGATGGCATAACTGAGCGTTAAGGTTGTTAATATTGAGATGACAATCAATTTCATTGAGGAATTCATGAGTGTTGCTCCGTTGGATGATGGGATTTTCAAAAACACGGTAAATACTTTCTTATCGAGTTAAACGGTGGCTGGCGGGAAAACAGTCGCATTGTTTATCAAACTATTTGATAACAAGCAGCATAATTATCATAACTTATTGTTCTAGCGATAATTATTTTTTCAACTGTTTGCCACCAACTGACCTTAATTTGTACGAGAGATTGGCATTCAAACCACAAATAACAATGTCAAACTGCAAATGTGGTCAGAGTCAATGTTGTTAATTGTTAAATCAACCTCCGCGTCGTTCCAAATTCCGGGCGAATGCACGCAAATGATTGTAAGAACCTCTCAACAAATTCTGATAAATTAAGCGCATTTGAGGTTGTTGAGTTACCGTCAGAGCTTGATTCAAGTCCTTGATATCGACTTCTTCAATCAACACGCCCACCTGTAAAGCCTCAGACAACGAAGTCATTCCACGAGTGGTTAAATCTTGGTATAGGCTCTGTAAGTTGGCATCGTTAAACCGTCCAACTTCTGTTGAGGCTGAATCTGGCAGTTGGTACGCATCAAACACGCATTTCAATTGATCCATGTGAGTTTGTTCAGAACCCATAATATTATCAAACACTTGGACTTGCCATTTGACTGCAAAAGCCTGATAAACATCGCGGGCAAGTTTTTCTTCCTCCCGCATAAATCTGAGTGAAGCCACTTCTTCCACCGTCAGAGGGGTGGTCGTAGAAAACGATGGACAAATTGATGTTGTTGAATTACTTGAAGCATGTCTGCCTGCGCCTCGACCGTGACCATTGCCTGCGCCTTGACCATGACCGTTGCCTGCGCCTTGACCATAACCGTTGCCTGCGCCTTGACCATAACCGTTGCCTGCGCCTTGACCATAACCGTTGCCTGCGACAGCATAATTGAGCGTCAACGTTGTTAATATCGAAGTAGCAATCAGTTTTAGTGAAGAATTCATGTGTATTGCTCCGTTGGATGATGGAATTTTCAAAAACACGGTAAATGCTTTCTTATTGAGTTAAACGATGGCTGGCGAGAAAACAGTCGCATTGTTTATCGAACTATTTGATAACAAGCAGCATAATTATCATAACTTATTGTTCTAGCGATAATTCTTTTTTCAACTGTGCGTCACTGACTGACCCTGATTCGGGCGAGAAGTTGGCGTTAAAATCACAAATAGCAACGTGAGCATGATAATTCCAATCC
>DYNO01000001.1:35516-42810 GCA_020721025.1 Thiomargarita sp.
CGAGAAGTTGGCGTTAAAATCACAAATAGCAACGTGAGCATGATAATTCCAATCCCAAGCAACATGAATCCGCCGGTACCAAAAATCAGTGCGACTGCAAAGGTGATGGGGCCCATCGTCTCCGCGACGCTACTGAAAAATTCAAAATATCCCACTGCCCGATCTTCGCCAAGTTGATTGACTAAGGGGAGTTTTAAGAAAAATTCATTTTGCGCCGTGACGCTGAAACCTTCGGTGATTCCCATTAAAACTAATGTAATCATCGCACCAATGAGATCACCCGTAAGTGCAAATACAATCAATGACACGCCCCACAATACCGAGCCGAAGACCATGCTGCGATACGTTCCCCATTGGCGTTCTAAATAATAACTTAAAACGGGTCCGAGATAAATAATCAACAGTCCGCCGGAGATGATGAATAAACCGGTGCTGGCGGTTGATAATCCTTGACTTTCTGCAAAAAGTGGGAAGTAATATCCAGCAAAAGTTCCTGCAATATAAGTTGGAAAAATAATCATGATAAAAAACACAAAGTTTCTGCCACTCATCAGAAATATTTTCAGCGAACTCAGTAAATTAAGCGATTCATGTCGTTGAATTTGTGTTTCTTCATGCAAAAATGGACGGTTTAAATAAAACAGTTGAAAAATCAATGCGAGGGCAATAATTCCCAGCGCAATGAAAAAGATATTGGAAAAACTGAGATGATTCGCTAACACCCCTCCAAAAACCGCACCCACACTGATACCCGCCGTCATTCCCGCATAAAATTGACTAAATCCTTGACTGCGTTCAAGTGCTCTACGCTCTTGATTAATAAAGGAACGCATCGCAATAAAACTAAATCCGCTCCCGATACCAATAACACTGCGAGCCACATTGAATAACAACATGTCGTCAGCGAGACCTGAGAGCAATAATCCGGTGGAAGTTGCACACAATCCGAGATAAAATGTTGATTTCCAACCCATTCGACTCGCGACCGCACCCGCAACGGTGGTGCCTATGCCGAAACAAAACATTTCTAATGACAGTGGCATTGCCAATACCATTTCCTGAGACAAGCCGGCAATCGGTTCATACAATTGTTTCATCAACAGCGGGATAAACGTGACTGATACGGAAACTGCTGTAAAATATAAAAAACTTAACGGTCGAATCAACATCACTTCGGAAAAATGTTCTTCTTCCACAGCGATTTCTCGATGTTTTTTCTTATGCAATTCACTGATATACGAGATTTCAACCAATACCAAGACAAAAATGATCAGCACCACAGCTAAATTTAAGACCAATTCCTTGATAAGCCTTTCATTTTCTAACCTAAGATAATATAAATCAGTACCAATTTCCAGCAGGGCGACCACCTTACCCTCAGCATTTGTCACCGGTCCCACGCCATAAATCCAATCGCCGGTGATATCTGTTGTGGCTTCCGTGACAATTTTACCGCTCAATGCCCGATCATACACCCCGCCATCGCCCAACCAATCAAATGGATAGTACATATTAATCCGCCCGTCGGTGTACATCAATCCATAAAGACGGTCGTTAATCACTCGATACAGTGCGAAATAATAACCCTGATTCCACTCGTCTTGATTCCGATTTAACGAATTGTACAAAGTGTTGTAAACATATTTATAATCATCATTATTAAAATCAGTCTGTTGCTTGATGCGCTCCAACCGTTCTTCATCCAACACTTTGGGTACCAGTTGGATTATTTGAGACAGTTTTTCAAAAACAACTTGTTGATATCGAGCAGTAAAATTTGTGATGAAGTAATAAGCAGAGAGAGAAGCGACCGAAGTTACGACAATCACAATACCTATGGATAATACCAGTGTATTCGGCAATTTTCGGTTAAACAACTGGACATAAATGAGATAAATTTTCCAAGGAACGAGCAACAATAAGGTTAGGCAACATATCAAAAAAATCGTCATTTTGAATTGCCACGTCAACGGAAGATCAGCAGTGGTGAGGTAATTTACTGTTTTATCAGGATATTGAGTGACAACCGCTTCATCATTACAAGTGATAAGTGTGCCATCTGGATTGACGCTCAAACGATAGTAATTAAACGGTTTAATCTTGATTCCCTGCTGCGATTCGATAACCGATTGATCTAATAAAATGCGCGATTCCGTCGGTGAAACGATGCTACGAACATTTTTACCTTCTAAATCAACAAAATAAATTTTTCCCGCTGCATCCGTCCCAATTTCCCAAGGCACAATAAACTTACCTGTTGCTGCCCTTGCTTGTTCTGCTGAGAAAATGACATGAACGCTACCATCGGCTAAAACCTGTTGAATTAAACCATCTTTGCTTGAATAAACAAAACTATCTGCGGAAAGTTGCACAATGTCCCCGATCACAATATTTGCTTCTGCCAACGGGTAATCACGATATTTTTCTGTCTTTTCAATGGGCTCTCGCCGCTGTAGAGATACAACATTTCCTTTGTCCAGCGGATTGAACCATGAGCGATAATGTTTCGTTGTTTCTGGTTTAGGATGCTCAATCGTATGATGATATTGAGAAATACCCACACTCGTCAAATTGAACCAAGACAGCGTTTTCCCATTCGCCTCTAGAGAAAAAACTTCACCACGCTGTATCAATTGGGCTTTTTTATCATTGCTTCCAAAATCTTTGCGATACATCACCCCATCATAATTACCTTCGGGCGAAAAACGTAAAATTTCTTCCCGATCTAAATAAAATCCTTTAGAATCTGCAATATAATTAAGCACATAAAGATAACCTTCTGCATCAACTTCTATTTCATTCGCATAAAAAAACCGTTGCTCTTCCCGACTACCACCGTAGAGACGATAAACAACTTTCCCATCTGGATTTATTTTAGAAATACGACGACGTGAATTATCAATGATATAACGATTATTATCGGAATCTTGAATGGCATAAACTGGATAATTTAACGTAAATTGCTGTGTCCACGCCTCTTTTAGTTCAAGGAAAAGATGAGTATTGAAATAAATATAGCAAGCGGTGCCGATGACGATAATCAGAACAAGAATGATATTATTTAGAATGATTTTTGTACGATCAATCACTGGTAACATTCTCCATGCAGATAAACTGAATAATGACTTTTCATGGTTAATGGGTGAAACAGGTTTAGAATTTCATTTGAATTTCAATAAGTTGAAAAGTTAAATTCATCTTTTTGATTTTGCAAATGCGAGTAACAAACATGCTTGATGGTATTGAATGGTTCAACTTAAGAAATAAAACAAGATATTGTATCATAACCGATTGAATAAGCGTGTTTAGATAAAAAATAATAAAAATAAGATTAAAAATTATCGCTTGAAAAAAATCCCTATTTATCTGATATAAAAGACGAGAACAACCTATAAATCAATAAATTATAGAAATAGATTGATAGTGTGAATATTTTGAATGATAGCTTGTTTAGTTCAACGGGTAGTTCATGTTGTTAAGCATGGGAGGGATGCAGTTTGAAATAGCGGGCGAAAATTTATTTAAATAAAACAATTAATTATCTTTCACAAAAAAACTCAGCATGAACGAAAATATTTTAAAGCCACTCTTTCTGATTTTTTAAAATCCAACAGGTTTAAAATTTGATTATGGGTGAAACCATAGTTGAGGTTGACAGAACATCGGTGCCAATTGATGTCCAATGGCGAGTATTTTCAAAATAATATCAATTAGATAACAATGATGACGGTACATAAAAAAACCCTGTACGAGCGATACAGGGCTATTAAATGTTGTTTTATGGTCGATTCATAACTGCCACAATTTTTCGTTTGCTGGGTTCAACGCACGGATTGCAAAATTTTGAAAAATTAATCAGTTATCTCAATCAGAGCAACGTTGATTTCGACAATACTCACTATTCTTTGTCTTTACGACTTGTCCGCCGTTGTTCAACTGCTTGTAAGGCTTGCTGAAAACGTTGCTCTAATTTATGAGCCGCCTCTGCGGGAATCGCCCCGATTAAATACCACGCCCGTTCAATACTTTGCAACTCAGCCGTTCTATCCGCCGCCGGTTCACCTTCCAAATGCCCGCCCTTCATTGCTTCCGATAACCGCTTGACTTGATACGCCATGCGCGCTTCTTTCACTTCCGGCGGCGAATCGACACCCGCTAAAATTTCCAACCGGATGCACAGTTCCTCTTTTTCCTTTAAAGTCGCTGGCTTAAATACCGTATTCCCGGCGGACTGACATGCTTGCTCAAAACGCCGTTGCACCTTGGATTCCAAAGCAGTTTCCAACAAATTCGGCAGGTTTGCCCACGTTTCCTTAATCCGCGCCACCACCGGAGCCACTTCGTCCATCGACGCATGTTCAATTTCTGCGCACAATTCAGACTTATATTTCAACAAATCCAATTGCTTACGTTGTTCACTGCGTACCAATTGATGATAACGATCTTCCAATCGCTTCGCAGCATTTTTAAAGCGTTTTTCCAAAGCCTCCACCGGTTTTTTCGGCAATCCGGTCAAGGCATCCCACTCAGCGCGCAACGTTCTGACAAAAGCTGCGGAATTCTTAATCTCTTCTTCGCCCGCCGACTTGACAAACTCCTCAAACTTGACGCACACCGCTTCTTTCGCATCCAGACGTTGTTGTAAATCCGTTTCCTTCTGCTTGCGCGCATCTTCCCGCATATTGAACACTTTATCGCACGCTTCACGGAATTTTTTCCACAACTCCCGTTCTTCTTTGCGCTCGCCCGGCACCGAAACACCCCATTGTTCTTGCAGACGTTTCACTTGCTCAATGGCATGGTCTAAATCGAAAGACTTGGGCGGCGTTTCTGCAATTTCTGCTGACTTGTCAACAGGTTGATCTTTTTCACTCAGTAACTGTGCCACCGCCTCATTCAAACTCAATTTTTCGCCGCGACTCACCGCTTGCACCACTCGAATCAAGGCTTTGCGCTGAATAATGTTATTCTGACGTTCGGCATCCAAATAAGTTTCGAGCCTTGCCATCGCTTTTTCGTAACGTTCCTTGAGTTTCTTACGAGTTTTGCGATCCGTGGTGCCAATGCGATGCCATTCCTTGTCCGCGTCTCTGGCGAATTTATAGACTTTTTTCCAATCTTCAACCCGTTCCGCGGCATTTTGGGCAAATTGTTCAATTTTCTCGCATAACTGCTCTTTTTTCAGCAAGTTAGCTGCACGTTCCTTCGCCTTCTTCTCAAAATATTGCCGACATGGTTCATACGCTTCGTTGCACGCCTTGATGAATCGTTTGTAAATATCGGCGTTTTTCTCAGAACCTTCCTCATCTTTCGCCTTTCTTCTGAACCGATGCGGATGCCCATGTTCATCCATTTTTTTCCACGATTCCTGCGCTTCACGGACGATACGAGCGGTTTCTTCCGGATCATCGGCAGCGTTGGGAATAATTGCCTCAATCCGAGCGCACAAATTTTCCCGTTCTAAATCATCGCCCCACAATTCCCAATCGCGCAACTCACGAATTCGCACCGCATTCTTTTGCAAGCGTTTTTCCAACGTTTGATGCTTGGAGGGATTCATTGCGACGGCATTTTTGAGCAATTCACGGGCTTTGTGCTCCAAGGGAATCGCTTCGTGCAAGGTGCCTTTTTCCAACGCAATTTCCAAATCTTTGAGCAAGGTTTGCAACTGTTCAAACGCCTGACCCGCATCGCTAATTTGCTTTTGCATCGCGGCTTTCAAGTGTTCAATTTGTTGTTTCAATTGGGTTTCAATCGCCGTCCATTGGGCAGTCTCTTTTGCCGGACGCAGATTGTCACAACGTTGTTCGACATCGGCGATGTGGGCGGATTTGATCACCTTGCCATTGTTGATTAAATCTTTGATATAGCGAAATAATTCTTTGGCTTTGCGCGTCACTTGAGCGACTTCTTGCCACGCTTTCAACTGTTGCTGGGCAGAATTCACCACTCGATCAAAACGATGTTGCCACTTGGCTTCTTCCGTCAGATGCAAATGTCCCAAATATTCCCACTGGGTGCGCCATTCCGCTAATTTGTCGTCATTCCAAGGCAAGCTCGTTGGAGCAGTCGGAGCAGTTTCAGCTTCAGTTTCAGCACGTTGCACCGTTGCCAATAAACTTTCAATGTGTTCACATAACTGTTGTTTGGCGATCCGAATCGGCGTGTATTCCTGCTCACGTTGTTGAATTTCCGCTTGATGTTGCAATTGTTGCGCGTGGGCTTGTTGAAAAGTTTGCTGCACTTGGGCAAAACGTGGGTGAAATTCGGCATCCACTTCGGCATGAATTTCCTGCCAACGCGCTGCGAGTCGGTCAAATTCGGTTTTATCCGCCGCCCAATTACGCAAATTATCAGGCAATTTTAACAAGGCTTCCAATCGCGTACACATTGCTTCGGCTTCCGCTTTCAACCGCGCGGGACGTTCCGATTGCTCTACAATGCTGTCAAGTTTTTCCCGTGCGATACGACTGACTTGTTTATCTTGACTGCGCGTGGCTTTAAACACCCGTTCCAACGTTGATTTCTGGGTTAATTTTTCCACCGCCGCCAAGCGCACTTCTGGATTGACATCGGCAATTGCCACATCACCGAACAAACTTTGACGCTCGATTTTCACCTTTGCCAAGGCTGCCAGACGCAATTCAACTTCCTGGGCATTTTTCGCCACATATTCCAACTCATTGGCATCGGTCGATTTTTGCACCCAAGCAAGCCGGATGGCGATGTCTAAATTTGATTTGCCACATAAAACTTGCTTCAACCGCTGCGCTGCCTGTTCTCGTAAATCCACATCTACATCGGTTTTGACAAGTTGGTCAAGTAGTTCCAAATCGTCGATTTTTCTGACCGCCGCCCGCCGTACCAAGGGGGATTCCTCGGTTTGTTGCACAATTTCACGTAACACAGAAGGGTCGTTAATATCCTCTAAGACAGCTTTACGGGCTTCGGGGCTTGCGTTTTGCCATTTAGATTGTTTGATGAATTTGTCTAGAATCATAATGTGTGTCGTCGTTATTCGGTTGTGAAACTGTGTCGAACGGGGTGTGAAATGACGAAGTGTGCCAGTTTAAGAAAATTCAAAAAATATCGGTTTGATCTCTCAACAAGGTCGCAACTTCAGTATTTCACGCGGTGTCTATAAAATGTACGAAATGTGTCATTATGCTTATTGAAGCATGTTTTATCCACTCAAAGATTACTTTTTTGGATTGATTACTACCACTAGGAGTTACGCAGTTCAAATCTCATGTTATCACTGGGTAGATCGAGCTTCACCCAACAATGGGATCGA
>DYNO01000001.1:42910-45981 GCA_020721025.1 Thiomargarita sp.
GAGCATCATCACTTAGGGGATCGAGCATCATCACTTAGTGGATCACTCGTAACCATGCCATAATGTGACTGCAATCACACTATATCCATAGCTACATTATACCCATTTGCTCTCAACTGCGTAACTCCTAACCATGTCACACGCTTTTCAACTGCAAGCGCATTATCAACCCGCCGGTGATCAACCTACGGCGATTGCGAAATTAATTCAGGGACTGACACGCGGCGATCAGCATCAAACCTTATTGGGCGTGACGGGATCAGGAAAAACCTTCACCATCGCCAATGTCGTGCAGCAATTGCAACGTCCCACGTTAATCTTAGCTCCCAATAAAACGTTGGCAGCGCAATTATACAGCGAAATGCGCGGCTTTTTTCCATATAACGCGGTTGAATATTTTGTTTCGTATTACGACTATTATCAACCCGAAGCCTACGTGCCGACCACCGATACTTACATTGAAAAAGATGCGTCGATCAATGAACAGATTGAACAATTACGACTTTCTGCGACTAAGGCAATGTTAGAACGTCCGGATGCTATCGTGGTGGCGACGGTCTCTGCGATTTACGGCTTGGGCGATCCAGAATGGTACATGCAGATGGTGTTGCACTTGGTGCGCGGTGAAAAATTCTCACAACGTTCGCTACTTCGGCGGTTGACCGAATTGCAATATACTCGTAACGATACCGTGTTAGATCGCGGCATGTACCGGGTGCGCGGCGACATCATTGATATTTATCCTGCTGAATCTGACCGAGATGCAATTCGAGTGGAATTATTCGATGAAGAAATAGAACAATTAAGTTATTTTGATCCGCTGACAGGACATACCTTACGCAAAGCCCCACGAGTCACCATTTATCCCAAAACTCATTACGTCACCCCGCGCCATGTATTATTGCAAGCAATTGACCTCATTAAAGAAGAACTGCGGCATCGTTTAGACGAATTATACGCCAACAATCAACTGGTCGAAGCGCAACGGTTGGAACAGCGCACCATTTTCGATTTAGAAATGATAGCAGAAATTGGCTATTGTTCGGGGATAGAAAACTATTCTCGCTACTTATCACAACGTCTTCCGGGCGAACCTCCGCCGACTTTATTCGACTATTTGCCGGATAATTCATTGCTGGTGATTGATGAAAGTCATGTCACGGTGCCGCAAATTGGGGGCATGTATCGTGGGGATCGATCTCGCAAGGAAAATTTAGTCAATTACGGATTTCGCCTGCCATCCGCGCTGGATAATCGCCCGTTGCAATTTGAAGAATTTGAACGCTTGATGCCCCAAACAATTTATGTCTCTGCCACGCCGGGAAAATATGAATATGAACATGCGACGCAAATCGTTGAACAAGTGGTGCGTCCGACCGGTTTGATTGATCCAGAAATTGAAGTGCGTCCGGTGCATATTCAAGTCGATGATGTGTTGTCGGAAATTCATTTGCGGGTGCAGCAACAGGAACGGGTTTTAATCACCACCCTGACCAAGCGAATGTCTGAAGATTTGACCGAATACTTGAGTGAACACGGCGTAAAAGTGCGTTATTTGCATTCCGATGTGAATACGGTGGAACGAGTTGAAATTATTCGAGATTTACGGCTCGGCGTGTTCGATGTATTGGTGGGGATTAATTTACTGCGCGAAGGTTTAGATTTGCCGGAAGTGTCCTTGGTGGCGATTTTTGACGCGGATAAGGAAGGCTTTTTACGCTCAGATCGCTCGTTAATTCAAACGATTGGGCGGGCGGCGCGCAACATTCACGGCAAGGCAATTTTATATGCCAACAAAATCACCGCGTCAATGCAGCGAGCACTGGAGGAAACCGAACGGCGGCGAGAAAAACAAATTGCACATAATCAACGCTATGGCATTATTCCTCATGGTGTGAAAAAAGCGGTTGTCGATATTTTAGATGTGGAAACTTCGGCAGAAAACGATACCCATGCCTATTATACAAAAGTGGCGGAAGAAATTGCTCAATATCACGCGTGGACACCAACACAATTAGCCAAAAAAATCAAACAATTAGAACAAAAAATGTTCAAACATGCCGAAGATTTGGAGTTTGAACAAGCTGCCCAAGTGCGCGACGAAATTAAACGCCTGAAAGAATTACGTTTGAAGATGGCTTGAGAATGGAACGAATTTGAACTTTCTTTACCGTAGCTATGCGTTCTCCCGTTGGCTAACTTGCTTTATGCGAATTGAATGTGTACAATACGCTGATTATACCGATCAACTCCCTCCCGCCCATGAATTTGGGTCTCCGGCGAGCTACCTCTTGACTGTAAAAAGTTAAGAGGGGGGGGTATTTAAACGGGGTGATCCCTAGTGGTCGCCCTGTTCCACTCTTTTTATTCCGCCTATTCGTTGTAAAACAAGTTGCTCGTTACCAAAATTCCGAGGCTGTAAAAGAAGTTGCGAGAAGGTTATTGTAAAATGAAGTTTGGTCAAAATGAAGAGTAAGAACAGATGGTCTCAAGAAGATACAAAGTAGGACGGAATCGGGAGCAAGCGGACTTGTTACCGGCGAGTTTAGAAGAATATGTGAGTGCGACGAATGTGGTGCGTGCCATAGATGCTTACCAAGAAGCAATCACCGTTTCCAATAAATTAATACATTGAGAATCTTATGGATGCACATTTGTTGACAGCGAAGGTGACAGGCGTTTCGTTACTGTGTGATATGCACGGCACGGTGCTGCAATCACTCTGCGATGAAATTGGGTTGGCAGATAAATTTCAGGCAGGACAACAATTTGTCACTGCATTTGACCTTGCCAGTATGGAAAAAGTCGCCAATTTTTTAGCCAAACTCAAATTGCGGGGAGTCACCCTCGATTGCAGCAATTCTCAATATGAAAACCTAAATTTATTATAAATCAATGAATTGATAACAGTATCCACAATTTCCAAAAATTCGCAACCATTTGAATATTTTCGAGATTATTTTCATATTGAGAATTGCTGGAACTTTTTCATGCGATTGTACTGTTTTTGATTATAATGTATAGAACCGATTTGAAATCTTTAATACCAAGTGAAACAGGTCTATAACCCA
>DYNO01000078.1 GCA_020721025.1 Thiomargarita sp.
AAATAGAAACAGCTTAATCTACATGGCTTAAAGATGTCAAATCGGTTCTATAACATCTGTCAAACCACCATTGTGCAAGATGCGTGGATGAATCATGCTGATTTACAAGTACATGGCTGGATTTACAGTTTACAAGATGGTCTCTTGCAAGATTTGGGAATCAATGTAACCCATGCTGAAAATATTGAACTGAGTTATTCTCAAGCCCTCAGCAGAATTTTGCATCCTCATTCCTACCCATAGCAGATTTTGGAGAGATTTACCAGCTGCGCTGGGGAGTATCTACACAAATCTGATTTAGCCTTACTTTCCGCTATTATCATAATTTTTGTGTCATTATTAAAATCTCCATCTTGATTCTCGCTGCAACACCCTCATCTCAACATTCATCGCAATATCTAAAAAAGGTATTTTTCATGAATTTTGAGAAACTCACCACCAAATTTCAACAAGCCTTCAGTGACGCACAAAGTCTCGCACTCGGCAACGAAAATCAAGTCATTGAACCGATTCATGTATTGTCGGCAATGCTCAGTCAAAATGATAGCAGCGTGACGCAGATTCTTTCTCTCGCCGGTGCAAATCTGTCTCAATTAAAAACCAATGTCAACAATGCGTTAAGTCAGTTACCGAAGGTCAGCGGCGGCAATGAAGGGGAACTACATGTTTCTAATGAACTTTCTCGCTTGCTCAATGTCACCGACAAACTGGCACAACAACGTAAAGATCAGTACATTCCCAGCGAATTGTTTTTATTGGCTTTGGTTCAAGACAAAGGTTCAGCGGGAGAAGTATTGCGAAAATCGGGCGTGGAAAAAACAGCGTTAGAACAAGCAATTAATCAAGTGCGTGGCGGGCAAACGGTCAACAATCCCAACGCGGAAGAACAACGTCAGGCATTAGAACGCTATACCATTGATTTGACAGAACGCGCGGTGCAAGGTAAATTAGACCCAGTGATTGGGCGGGATGATGAAATTCGTCGTACTATCCAAGTGTTACAGCGGCGTACTAAAAATAATCCGGTGCTTATCGGTGAACCCGGCGTGGGAAAAACTGCCATTGCCGAAGGTTTAGCGCAACGCATTATCAACGGTGAAGTGCCCGAAGGCTTGAAAAACAAAAAGTTACTTGCACTCGACATGGGATCGTTGATCGCTGGGGCAAAATATCGTGGGGAATTTGAAGAACGGCTCAAGGCAGTGTTGAAAGAATTGGCGCAGCAGGAAGGACAAATCATTCTTTTCATTGACGAATTGCACACGATGGTCGGCGCGGGCAAGGCGGAAGGCGCAATGGATGCCGGCAATATGTTGAAACCTGCTTTAGCGCGTGGGGATTTGCACTGCATCGGTGCGACCACGTTGGATGAATATCGCAAATATATTGAGAAAGATGCGGCATTAGAGCGGCGATTTCAAAAAGTGTTGGTGAATGAACCGAATGTCGAAGATACCATTGCGATTTTGCGCGGTTTAAAACAACGTTATGAAGTGCATCATGGTGTGGATATTACCGATCCCGCCATCGTTGCCGCCGCCACGCTTTCGCACCGTTACATTGCTGATCGCCAGTTGCCCGACAAAGCGATTGATTTAATTGATGAAGCTGCCAGTCGCATTCGCATGGAAATTGATTCCAAACCAGAACGCATGGATAAATTAGACCGCCGTTTAATTCAGTTGAAAATCGAGCGGGAAGCCTTGAAAAAGGAAACCGATGATGCGTCGAAAAAGCGGTTAGAAAAATTAAACGACGATATCAAGCTGTTAGAACGTGAATACACGGATTTAGATGAAATTTGGAAGACCGAAAAAGCCAGCGTTCACAATGCACAGCAAATCAAGGAGGAATTGGAACAGGCGCAATTGGCGTTGGAAACTGCACGGAGGGCGGGGGATTTGAATAAGATGGCAGAATTGCAATACGCACGGATTCCGGAATTGGAAAAACGGCTGGCGAATGCGTCACAAACGGAAATTAACACTGCGTTGTTGCGTAATAAAGTGACTGAGGAAGAAGTGGCGGAAGTGGTATCGAAATGGACGGGAATCCCCGTCTCGAAAATGTTGGAAGGTGAGCGGGATAAATTGTTGCGAATGGAAATTGAATTGCATCAACGGGTTATCGGACAAGAAGAAGCCCTGCATACCGTTGCCAATGCGATTCGACGTTCTCGTGCCGGCATTGCTGATCCCAACCGTCCCAATGGGTCATTTTTATTTTTAGGTCCAACGGGCGTGGGTAAAACCGAATTGTGCAAGGCATTGGCGAGTTTTTTATTTGACACCGATGAAGCGATGATTCGGATTGATATGTCTGAATTTATGGAAAAATATTCAGTGTCTCGGTTGATTGGCGCGCCTCCGGGTTATGTGGGATATGAAGAAGGTGGCTATTTGACCGAAGCGGTGCGACGTAAACCGTATTCTGTGGTGTTATTGGATGAAGTGGAAAAAGCGCATCCGGATGTTTTTAATATTTTGTTGCAAGTGCTTGATGATGGACGATTAACCGATGGACACGGGCGCACAGTGGATTTTCGCAACACGGTGATTGTGATGACTTCTAATCTAGGTTCGCAATTAATTCAAGAACTTGCCGGAGAGGAAAATTACGCCCAGATGAAAGAAGCGGTGATGGCAATTGTGGGGCAACATTTTCGTCCAGAATTCATTAATCGGATTGATGATGTGGTGGTGTTTCATCCATTGGGTAAAACAGAAATTCGAGCGATTGCCCAGCTACAAATCGAGCATTTACGCAACCGTTTGGCAACTCAACAATTATCGTTACAGGTCAGCACGGAAGTGTTAGATCAGGTCGGTGAAGCGGGTTTTGATCCTGTCTATGGGGCGCGTCCGTTGAAACGAGCGGTGCAGCAACTGATTGAAAATCCACTGGCTCAGGAATTATTGCAAGGGCGATTTGCAGTTGGCGATACGATTCAGGTGACGTGGGCGGGGGATAAAGCCGTGTTTCATAAATAATCGTAGGGAGTTCAAGGCTTGTTACCAAGCTCTTTATCGCTTAAGCCTGTCAGATTTCAGAAATTTGGCAGGTTTAAGCGGGTAACTTTCAATGGGTAGGGTTTCGTTCTATTCTTTAATTTCCGTTTAATTGAATCATTTGAGTGGCTACCGCAGAACGTTGAGCAGTATTTTCCTCAAACGGTGTTTTCCCTGATTCTGTGAATATGGCGTACAAAGTATATTCTCCAATCATTTCCGGAGTGGTGACGAAATGTAACAGTGGGTAAACATTGTCAATTTGTTGCAATCCACGTTTAAAAGACTGCGGAATAGCACTGAATAATCCAGAAAGATAACTTGAATCTGTCACATATAAAAGCTGGTCTTCTGGCATATCCGCCGTGCGAACCCCAACCCATAAATCCACTTGTTGATTGTGGTCTGGAATTGCCGGACGGGCATTGATTTTAACATCAAGATATTCTCCAACCTTATAATTTGAATTTGTTTGGAAGGATAATATTGTTAAATCTTTTGCAACGACAGTCACTTGCCAAGAAAAAGTGCGTTTGTAAGCATCCGTCATGGTGACAGTGGCACGTCCGGGCGCAAGGGCGGTGAGATTACCAGCAGCATCTACTGTAATGAGGTTTTTATCAGAAATATTCCAATTTAACGGAGCCTTGGCATTAGAAATATTTAAAGCATCCGCAGTACCCGCTGCTAAAACAAGTGTAATTGGCTCTGCTCCCAAATCATCCGTCGGGGTTATCGTCGCTTCAGGGTCATCATCGATAATCGTGAGCTTGGCTTGAGAACGGTATGAATTTGTAACAATTCCTTCTGTTAACGAATACAGTGATGTAAAAATAGTTTCATTTTCTTCCAATTTGGAATCTGAAATAAGGGGTACAGAGAATTTTTTTGGACTACATTCCCCCTCTTCCCAAGATAACTCATTGTATTGATCACTATAGTCTTGATCAGAACATATAAAGCTGTTGGGGCAGGCTGAACCAGAGTAGGTCGCATAACGCATCGTTGCTTCGTAGCCGTTTTGGTCGCATTCTAGGCGTTCAATTCCTATCGTAGCCAATGAGTTACTTTCTAAAACGTTATAATTTTTTTGAGTAAACCCAATCAATGTCATACGGGAATCTAAAAAATACCCATTGCTAGTTTCTTGAGCAAGAGTCGCCCCCGAAATAACATTCAGTCTGTAGTTACTGATAGGTAATTCTAAACTTTTAGAACCACATTCATTTTCTTGCCAAGTAAGCGTGTATGATTCTTGATACCAACCTTTTATAACTTCAACTGTTGCTGCTGGCACGTCTCCCACACAATTTTTGCGTTCTACAATAACAGCAGTTTTAGAATCCTTCCCAAAAGCATAGCTGTCCTGTGTAAAACCAATGGTGCTAGAATCATCATCCATAATCTCTACAGTACGAATGGGAGTTTGCTCCAGTGTTGCGCCGTCACTCGGATGAGTTAGAACCAATTCTAGGGTTTCTGAGGGTTCACGGATGGTATCTTGTTTACCCTGAATGTAAAGATATTTTGATCCACAATCATTCTGGACATGTGCCTTATCCCAGTGCAGAGTGACCATATTATCATTCAAAACTCCACCGCTTGAGTACCAAAGCTCAACATTATAATCTTCCTGATTTTCTGGCGTGATGACAACATCCACTGAAACTTCAGGACTATGGGGTTCACACTGTTCCCGCTTCACTTCAATCAGTGTACCCCCCCAGCCTCTGTCAATTGATAACTTGGTTCTGAAAAACTCAACCTATTGTTTTTTAAAGCTCGATCAGCATCATTATCCACAATTTTCACATAAGAATCGAATTCTTGGAAATAAGTGTTTCCCGCGCTGGTTTCTACCGTAGGCAACATTGCCCCATGAACATCACTGAGTAGAACTTGAAAATCCTCATCAAATTCTGGTTCAAGATCATCAACCAAGGGCACATAAAACTCTTTCATGCCACACTCATTTTCGCCCCATTTCAATGTTCCATACGCTGCACCATAATCGACACTCGCTGTTGCTGTTCCCACTTCCGAGACAATTTGATAAGAAGCCACTGCTGCGGGCAATGATTTATCACTACAGGTTCGTTCAACCATGATTTTCACCGAGCCATCGCCCTCATTGACTTGCACTGTCGAAGTAGGCAACCGAATATAACTGTCACTATAAATAAGTCCATCCCGTGCTGCGCGCCCATTTCCCAACTTTCCCAAAAAAGTATCATTATTTGAAGAAATTGGGGCAGATATGATTGAATCTGCAAGAGTTGAATATGGATAAGCCACAACTGTCGAACCAATCAACCCTAAAAAATACTTTGTAAACTGCTTCATGACTATCTCCTTCTTGGAATTTTAGATAAAATGCCCGGATGATTTTGTAGAAACAACACCAATCTTTCGTAATCAGGCTGAAAAATTGCCCCTTGATTCATTCGAGTTTGCGACTCAAAATGATAACCCACCGCTTCTCCCACAAAATAGTTCACTTTTCCTGCAAGGCTACATCTTAAGTTTAGCTCAACATCTTCCAAACTGTGGCAATAGTCCTCATTAAAACCACCCATTTTTTTAAAAAGTGCTGTTTCTATTAATAAAAAAGCTGCCGTTGAACCCATAAAATTTTTTTCAGTTCCCATTAAATAGTGATAATCAGTGCGCCACCCATGATGAGAAATCCCCAATTTTCCAGACTCATCAAACCACAACTGAATACCGCCATGTTGCACAGTATTATCTGCAAAATGTAAACGACAACCAATTGTGCCACACTGTTTTGAATTATCTAAATAAATTTTGGCCATGTGACTAATAGCATCATTAATCAACTCAACATCATTGTTACAAAACAGTACCAACTCACTATCCAGATACTGAAATACAACCTTGTTATTAATCCGTCCAAAATGATAATTCTCAAATTTAAGTAATTTTATATGAGACTGGCTCGAAGCAACTAAACAAGAAATCTCAGCCAATTCTGTTGCTGAAGACCCCGTGTCTGCAATGATAATTTCATAATTGGGATAGGTAGATTTTTCAGCGATAGACAATAAACAACTGAATAACAAATTATTCTTAGATTTATGCAGAATAACAACTGTCACTTTAGGATAGCGAGGCAAACAAATTGGTGATGCGTCAAATATAATTTTCGGCTTGATACGACAGGGAAGGTTATAACAATGAGTCTCTATAAATATTTGGCGATTTTCTTCCCATTTTTCATCAAGTTGTCCAATTGAACGATGCAAAATAGAAATTTCAAAAGTCACCCCAATATTGACACCAAAAATATAATTATTAATACAAAAATCAATATCATAGAAATGAAATCCAGGCAGACCTTCATTAAAAATAGCCTGTAACTTCTTACGATTCACCGCGATAAACACCCCATCAATGCAAACAACTGGAATAATCTGGGCTCTAAAATCTCCAGAGTATTGAGAAACTAGGATTTTTTCATGATATTGATGTTTCACAATTCCCACAGTTTGCATCACTTCCTGCCACCACACCCCACGATTTGTTAGATGCGTTGTACCTGCCACCCCTAAAATACCAAAATCAGAAGTTTGTAACTGTTTTAACAATTTATGCCCCCAATGATGCGTTTCAAAAATAACATCATCATGTACAAATACAATAAAATCATAGTATGCCTGTTTCAGAGCTTGATTATAAAGTGTACTTAATGAATACCGTCCTGGATTATTAAATTCTATAATTTGCAAATTCTTAACGCCACAACTTATTCGTAAATGTTGTTGAAAGGGGCGATTTGGCTGGCGAGAGCTATAAACAATGGTTAAAGACATTTTCCTCTCCTTAAACTTATCGTTAATAAATATATTATAATGATATACTGAAATTTTTGTATTCCCTTCCATATTTCTTTTAAAATAAATTAAATCTATGTCAAATCAACATGCTATCATCATTTTAGGAATGCATCGCAGTGGCACTTCGGCATTAACCCGGGTATTGAATTTGTTAGGCATGGAATTGGGACAACCCCTCTTACCTCCACACGCCACCAATGTTACCGGATTTTGGGAACATGCTGAGATCGTTGCAATGAATGAACAAATTCTGCAACTTTTGGGTTCAACATGGGATGATGCCAATTTTTTGCAAAAAACTCTATTTCATTGCAAAACTTTGAATCAGTTACAGCAACAGGCAGCAAAAATAATATATCGAAATTTCTCCACCTGTCCACTATGGGGTATCAAAGACCCGCGTATTTGTCGATTGTTACCTTTTTGGTTGCCTGTTTTTGCCGACACAGGTTGTCAGTTGCATTTCATTTTAATGGCAAGACATCCGTTTGAAGTCACTGCCTCCTTGCAGCAACGTGATGATTTTAAATTAGAAAAATCGTTAAAACTATGGCTGACCCATCTATTAAACAGTGAACATGATTCCCGTTATCACTCCAGAGTTTTTGTCACCTATCAAGAACTTTTAACCGATTGGAGAACAACAGTTATAAAAATAGCTGACAGGCTGAAAATTCATTGGCTAAATGTTCCTGAAAACTCTGCTTTTGGTGTTGAACAATTTTTATCAAATAATTTAAAACATCATGATTATCAAGATAATATTTTAAAAAATATGTCTAATCCATTATTACAACTGAGCCAGAGCCTATATTGCCATTTTCAACACCTTACAACAGAAACTCAGGTTTCATACAGTTTTTTTGACTCTTGCTACCAACAACTCTTCCAGCAAGAACAGTATATCGCTCCAGTTCAAATACATCTTATTATTTATATTAGAGAAAATTTACAAAATCCCAAAAAACTGTTACAAGATACACTCCAAGCATTTCAATCTCAATGCTATCCACACTGTTTTTTATCAATCATCGCTAATTTGCCAATAACTACTGAATATTCTCCAATCTCAAGTTTATATCGGTTTAAGTCAGTTAAAAATCAATCTATTGAGCAAGTTATCGAACAAGAAATCAAAACTTTTCATGCAGATTGGGTGGCTCTCGTTCAAGCAGGCGATACCTTTGAAGCCGAATTATTTTCGCAGTGTGCTGAACATATCCGTCTTTATCCATATACAAATTACATTTATGTGGATGAAAGTATTTTAACCACTGAAGGTCGCGCCTATTCGTCCCATTTAAAACCTGATATTAATCTTTATCTATTACGTTCAATGCCTTATATCGGTCATTTTGGTTTAGTGCGCCGCGAAATCTTGCACTCTATTGGAGGCTATCAATTCAATCATGGTTGGGAAAATATAGATATTTGCTTCAAAGTCATTGAAAGAACAGGAGAATCAACTATCAGTCATATTCCACAATTGTTGTATCATCAACCAAGGATACCTTCAGAAATAGTAGATTTTCGTCCGTTGGTTCAACAACATTTAGATCGCCAAAAAATTCTAGCAACGGTTTATAAAACTGATTTTAAAGATATTTATCGTGTTAATTATCAATTATTGCATCCTTCATTGGTATCCATCATTATTGCAACTAGAAATGAAATAAATACTCTGCAACGTTGTCTTCTCAATATTCTCAAAATTACACATTATGCTCATTATGAAATTATCGTGATTGATAATGCCAGCGATGAATCGTTTAGTATAAATTTTGATAAAAATCAATTGATTTACTTATTACGCGCGCCCCAAGAAATGCCACTTTCTGTCTTATATAACCAAGCTGCCCAACAAGCTCATGGGGAGTTTTTATTATTTTTAAACGACGATATTGAGATTACGCAACCAGAATGGTTAGAACAGATGTTAAGTATGAATCAACAGGTGGATGTCGGTATCGTTGGAGTGAGAATAGTAGATTTACAACACACTGTTTTACAAGCAGGTTATGTGCTAGGAATGGGAAAAATGGGGGTTGCAGGGCACATTCATCAAGGTTTATCTATCGATGAATTAGGTTATCACGGACGGGCTCAGGCAATACAACAGTTTTCTGCACTCTCTGATAATGCAATGATGATAAAAAAAGATTTATATCAATTAGTTGGCGGTATGGATCAACATAAATATCCAGTTTTATTCAGCGAAGTAGATTTATGTTTAAAAGTGACTCAAAAAAATTATAAAGTGGTGTGGACACCTTGGGTTACTTTACAGCAAAATGGGGTAGGTAGCATGGTGCGTCAGCGTTCTAAAATTGTCAGTGAGGCAGCAATATCTTTTGAAATAACAAATATATATCAGCATTGGTTGCCAAAATTAACTGCTGATCGACATTATCATCCATATTTGAGCTTATCAGGTCAAACATGGCAGCCAGAAATTCAATTATGTCCGCCTTGGCAACTGGACAGAAATCAACAAAAATCAGCTATTTCTCATCAAATTCCACGTATCGTTGCTTTTTCTCAAGACACTCAAGCAGTTGGTGAATATCGGGTATTGGCACCATTACGAATGTTGCAGACGCATGATTTGGTTCAATATACGCTGATGTCTGTAGATGTGTCGAAAACAATGAATTTGGTAGAATTAGAACGTTTACAGGGTGATGTTTTATTGCTCCATAACTTTTTACATAATCCACAATTAAATTTGTTGCGTCAGTGCCAGAAATATAGTCGTTATTTCAGAATTTTTGGGCAAGATGATTTGGGATATGCTATTCCTCAATATAATCCATATTATCATAGTAATTACAAAGACATAAAGTCGCGTATTGATCAAGTTTTGCGAATATGCGACCGTCTCATTGTCACGACAGAACCTTTGGCGGCGGCTTATCACCATTGTATAAATGATATTTCTATCATACCGAATTATATAGAATTAAGTCGTTGGCAAAACTTGAGTTCAAAATCTTATGACGGAATTAAACCGAGAGTGGGCTGGGCAGGGGCGGCGCAACATTTGGGAGATTTGCAATTAATTGAGTCAGTGGTCAAAAAATTGTCAAAACAGGTCGATTGGATTTTTTTTGGTATGTGTCCCAAATCGTTACGTCCCTATCTGCGCGAATATCATCCGATGGTCAGTTTTGTAGAATATCCCCGTTATTTAGCAAGCCTTAACTTAGATTTAGCCATCGCTCCATTAGAAAATAATGCTTTTAACGAAGCGAAGAGTAATTTACGGTTATTAGAATATGGAATATTAGGCTATCCTGTTGTTTGTTCTGATATTTATCCTTATCAAAATGCACCCGTGACACGAGTCAAGAATACTGAGCAAGCATGGTATTGTGCGATACTAGAACACCTTTATAATCAAGAAGCTAGTTTAAAACAAGGTGCTGAATTACGTCGTTGGGTATTGGAACGCTATTTATTAGAAAATCACCTTCATGAGTGGGAAAGAGCCTTGAATCCTGCTACGACAACAAAATATCGTTTTGAACCAGTTTCGTCTCAAGTTCGTTGGATTTTCATCTTGAGTCCTCATATTAATGCAACTGAAACCCTGAAACAGCTTTTAAATCAACATATTGATGTGAACATTTTATCAGCATCTAGCATTCGTTCGTTACAACTGCCAAAGGAAGTGAAAAATCCCTATTTGTGGACAGAACATTTGCAGTTAGTCAGTGTCCCCAATGATGAAAAAAACCTTGAACTTCTCAATAAAAAACAGCAGTGGTATCGACAAGCGTGTGCAACTTCAGTGACAACTTGTATTATTTCAGATATTCCAGCAGATATTGTAAGAGCCTTGATTTTACAGCAACATTTTTCTGGTGCGTTTTTTATTTATATCTCCTCAGAGGTCAATGTGGCTACTTTAGCTCTTTATCTGAAATTAAAACAATTTTGTCAAAGCGAGCCTTTGTTATTGCAACGGGCAACTATGCAGTGTTTGCGTAGCGATTCACTGTTTAAGGCGGATCGTTCTCAGTTGCAGAATTTATTAGAAATTGATTATGCAGAACTGTTTAATAATCCGAAAGATAGTTTAGAACAAGTGACCCATTTTGTAAATCTGTCGCCTTTTGAGTTCATAGTGCCGCAAAATATATTATTGGATGAACAAGTCGTATTGACTGCTGAACAACAAGCTGTAATTTCCACAGTGTGCCAGTCTATTACCAGACAAAACTAAACTCTATAGTTAGCTTTGCTTGCGCCCAAATTGAAATAATAACTTGTTGAATAGCAAGAATATATTTGAATTATCGGTTTTTTTATCTGTTGATAATATAGCCAATGCACTAAAAAGAGTATTCAACTCTATGAAGTTTCTGCAAATTTGACAGGTTCAGATTATCTTTAATTACAGTGCTTCAGCCATATTTATGTAGTTCGTCTCCTACGTGGTTTTTATGATGGGAAAAATAATGCAGTGCAACAATAACTCGCGTATAATAATCATCATAAAATCTTTAGCAGCCGATATTAAAGAGGTAAGTCAAAGTGTTAGAAGCCTATAAAAAACATGTTGAAGAACGCGCCGCACAAGGTCTGCCCCCATTAGCACTCAATGCACTACAAGTTGCTGATCTGGTTGAATTATTGAAAAATCCGCCCGCGGGTGAAGAACAAGTTTTAGTCGATTTATTGGTGCACCGTGTTCCCCCCGGCGTTGATCAAGCCGCTTATGTCAAAGCAGGATTTTTGGCAGACCTCACTCAGGGACAAGCCACTTCTCCATTAATTTCACGGGAACGCGCCACAGAACTTTTAGGCACAATGTTGGGTGGTTATAACATTCAACCTTTAATCAAATTGTTAGACGATGCCGCGTTAGCACCCTTGGCGGTCAAATGTTTATCGCACACCTTGTTAATGTTTGATGCCTATCATGATGTCGCTGAAAAAGCCAAAACCAATGAATTTGCACAACAAGTGGTAAAATCTTGGGCAGAAGGCGAATGGTTTACGTCAAAACCCGCACTGCCAGCAGAAATCAAGGTGGTGGTGTTCAAAGTCCCCGGCGAAACCAATACCGATGATTTATCCCCAGCCTCCGAAGCATGGAGTCGTCCGGATATCCCGCAACATGCCAAAGCAATGTTAGTCAGCCGCATGGAAGGGGCTTTGCAAAAGATTGAAGAATTGAAACAAAAAGGCTATCCGCTGGCGTATGTGGGTGATGTGGTGGGAACGGGTTCTTCTCGTAAATCTGCAATGAATTCCGTGTCTTGGTACATTGGCAATGATATTCCCTACGTGCCAAACAAGCGTCAAGGTGGCGTAGTTCTGGGCGGTAAAATTGCACCGATTTTCTTTAATACGGCTGAAGATTCAGGTTCTCTGCCCATCCAATGCGATGTCACCAAGTTAAACATGGGCGATATCATCACCATCCGTCCGTATGATGGTCAGATTTTGAACGAAGCCGGCGAAGTGATCAGCACCTTCAGCATTGCCCCAGTCACCATGCCAGACGAAGTGCGTGCCGGCGGACGAATTCCACTCATTATCGGTCGGGGTTTAACCAACAATGCCCGTGCAACATTGGATTTAACGCCTTCAGAATTATTCATCAAAGCCGTGCAACCAAAAGACAGCGGCAAGGGTTATACCTTAGCGCAAAAAATGGTCGGCAAAGCGTGTGGCGTTGTGGGCGTGCGTCCCGGCAGCTACTGCGAACCTAAAATGACCACTGTCGGATCGCAAGATACCACCGGCGCGATGACCCGTGACGAATTGAAAGAATTGGCATGTTTGGGATTTTCCGCCGATTTAGTGATGCAAAGTTTTTGTCACACCGCTGCGTACCCAAAACCGGTCGATGTCAAGTTACATCATGAATTACCTGAATTTATTCGCAATCGTGGTGGCGTTTCCCTGCGTCCGGGCGATGGCATTATTCACTCTTGGATTAACCGCATGATTTTGCCAGATACCGTCGGCACCGGTGGCGATTCTCACACGCGTTTCCCGATTGGGATCAGTTTCCCCGCAGGTTCTGGGTTAGTCGCATTTGCCGCAGCGTTGGGCGTGATGCCGTTGGATATGCCAGAATCCGTGTTAGTACGTTTCAAAGGTGAAATGCAACCCGGTATTACTTTGCGTGATTTGGTCAATGCGATTCCATACACCGCGATTCAAGCGGGTTCATTGACCGTTGCGAAAGAAGGCAAGAAAAACGTATTTTCTGGGCGGGTGTTAGAAATCGAAGGTTTACCGAATCTGAAAGTTGAGCAAGCCTTTGAATTAGCGGATGCTTCTGCGGAACGTTCTGCCAATGGGTGTGCGGTCAAACTCAACAAAGAACCGATCATCGAATATCTCAATTCTAATGTCACCTTATTGCGTTGGATGATTGCCAATGGTTACGGCGACCCACGTACTTTACAACGTCGGATTGATGCAATGGAAGCATGGTTAGCTAACCCTGTGTTGTTAGAAGCCGATGCCGATGCAGAATACGCTGAAATCATTGAAATTGATCTCAACGAAATTAAAGAACCACTGTTAGCATGTCCAAATGACCCAGATGATGTCAAGCCATTGTCTGCCGTCGCGGGTACAAAAGTTGACGAAGTATTTATCGGCTCGTGCATGACCAACATTGGACATTATCGTGCTGCTGCAAAGGTTTTGGAAGATGTCAGCGGACAAGTGCCAACTCGGTTGTGGATTTCTCCGCCGACTCGCATGGATCAATATCAATTGACCGAAGAAGGCGTGTATTCAACCTTTGGCAAAGCAGGGACACGAATTGAAATCCCCGGTTGTTCGCTGTGCATGGGGAATCAAGCACGGGTGGCAGACAAGGCGACAGTGGTTTCTACTTCGACTCGTAACTTCCCGAACCGCTTAGGAAAAGGTGCGAACGTGTATTTAGCTTCTGCGGAATTGGCAGCCGTGTCCGCGAAGTTGGGCAAATTACCAACCGTTGCAGAATATATGCAAAACGTTGAAAAGATTGCGCCATTGTCACAAAACATCTATCGTTACTTGAATTTCCATCAAATCGCCAGTTATCAAGCCGTTGCGAATGATGTGAAATCCGGTAAAATTGTGAATGTGGCGGTAGTTGCAGCGTAATCGTTATTGTAGTAAAATAAAAGGCGTGCAGACTTGAAGAGAGTTTGTGCGCTTTTTTGCT
>DYNO01000266.1 GCA_020721025.1 Thiomargarita sp.
AAGATGGCGGCTATTTGTGACGTGTTTGTCATGGACGCTTTTGGAACGGCACATCGGGCGCAAGCCTCCACTCACGGCGTAGCCAAATATGCCCCAGTTGCCTGTGCAGGTTTATTGCTCGCGGCAGAATTAGAAGCGTTAGGCAAGGCATTGGAAAATCCCGCTCGTCCCTTAGTGGCTATCGTCGGTGGTTCAAAAGTTTCAACCAAATTGACAGTGTTAGAATCCCTCTCAAAAGTGGTTGATCAATTAATCGTCGGTGGCGGCATTGCCAATACATTCATCAAGGCAGCAGGGTATAACGTCGGTAAATCCTTGTGTGAAAACGATTTAGTTGAGGAATCAAAACGACTGATGGCAGCGGCAAAGGAACGAGGTGCCGATATCCCCGTGCCCGTCGATGTCGTTGTAGGCGAAAAATTCGACAAGGACACCTTGGCAACCTTGAAAAATATCGCAGAAGTCACTGACGATGATATGATTTTTGACGTGGGTCCAGAAACGTCCAAGCAATTTGCTGAAATTCTGAAGAAAGCTGGGACGATTGTATGGAATGGTCCGGTGGGGGTGTTTGAATTCGATCAATTCGGTGCGGGTACAAAATCTCTTGCAGAAGCGATAGCAGACAGCCCGGCATTTTCTATTGCTGGTGGTGGGGATACCTTGGCAGCGGTTGATAAATATCAGATTGCTGACAAAATTTCCTACATTTCCACCGGTGGCGGTGCATTCTTAGAGTTTTTGGAAGGTAAGAAATTACCCGCAGTAGCGATTTTGGAAGAACGCGCCAAATCTTAAGCCGATGATGCTGGAGTTTAAGTATTTTTAGTACGTTAAAAAATAACTTAACTCCAGTTATCAACTCATTGAAACAAAAACAAAATTTTCAAATTACCTGAACAATTGCTCCTTCCCCCTCTCAAACCTCTCCGAACCCACCAAAAAACGCCCTTATCCGGTTGCCGCCGACAATCCTCATGATAACGCTATCATTTTCATCATCTCATTAAATTTTTATTCTACTCTGAGCTTGTCAAAGTGGTGTCATTCAAATTTTATCAAAACCGCGCGGCGGCAAATTTCTTTAAATAAAACAAAAATTTCATTGTTAACCGGGTCAGGATCGTGAATTGAAGAAACTCAGCTTTTAAAATTGATTAAAAATGCGATTAAAATAGTATCATTCCTAGTTTTATTGAACGTAGCCGTTACTCAGTCGAAACATTATTTAATTGAAATATTTAAACATGAATTAGATCACAAACAGCCTGAAATGACGTTTTCCCAGTTGGTTAAAATATAAACAAACTCAAAAAAAACTGTCCAAACCTTTGAGACACTATGAAATATATTAAAGTTGCCGCCGCTGTTTTGAATCAAACGCCGTTAGCTTGGGAATCCAACCAGAGAAATATCGAAACTGCCATTCGTCAAGCAAAAGCCGAAAAAATCAGTATCTTATGTCTGCCCGAACTATGTATCAGCGGTTATGGCTGTGAAGATGCGTTTTTAGCTCCCGGTACACTTGCGCAGTCTCTACGGGTATTACAGCATCTCGCCCCGCAAACGCGAAAAATGATTGTAGCGGTCGGTTTGCCATTGGCATATCACAATCGGATATATGACACCGTTTGTTTGCTGGCAGATGGAGAAATTTGTGGTTTTGTGGCAAAACGCTTTCTCGCCAACGATGGAATTCACTACGAAACTCGATGGTTTAAAGCATGGCAACATGGAATGCACACCCATATTAAAATTGCCGGAGCCTCCTATCCCATTGGCGATATTTATTTTAATTGTGGTGGCGTGCGTATTGGTTTTGAAATTTGTGAAGAAGCGTGGGTCGCAAATCGTCCGGGTATTCAAATGGCACAACAAGGCGTGGATATTATTCTCAATCCCAGTGCCAGTCATTTCGCGTTTGAAAAACATCCCATTCGGAAACGTTTTGTATTGGAAGGTTCGCGGGCATTCAGCGTGGGTTATGTCTATGCCAATTTGTTAGGAAATGAGGCAGGACGGGCAATTTACGATGGGGACGCATTGATTGCCAGCGGAGGTAAATTACTTGCATTCAGCCGCCGTTTCAGTTTTCACGACTGCCAAGTGATCAGAGCAGCAATTGATGTGGATTTAACCCGCATGGCACAAGCTCGCACTGGAGAATCTGTCCCAAATTTAGAGAATTGCGTTGACAGTGATTTCACCTATCCCCACTATGTACCCACACGTTCCCATGAAAACGGCATGGTGAGTCCGGCTTGGGAATATAGTCCCACGTTAAAAGAAGAAGAATTTACCCGCGCGGTATGTCTCGGATTATTCGACTATTTACGCAAAAGTCACTCTTACGGCTTTGTCGTATCACTCAGTGGTGGGGCAGATTCCTCAGCAATTACTTGTTTAGTACGTTTGATGGTGGAATTGGCGATCAATGAATTGGGCATGACCGGATTTTGTGCGAAATTACACTATATTGACTTGTCTTGTGCCACTCTTGCCGATATTGTCAAAAAACTACTTACCTGTGTCTATCAAGCGACTGAAAATTCAGGAAAAACGACTCAACGTGCTGCCGCAACTTTAGCAAAAAACTTAGGTGCGGATTATCACGAATTGAATATTAACCGATTAGTAAAAGGTTATGTGGATACCGTATCACGAGCGTTAAAACAAGAGTTTACATGGCAGGAACATGACATCGCACTGCAAAATATTCAAGCTCGCACCCGCGCCCCCAGTGTTTGGCTCATTGCCAATGTGCGTCACGCCCTGTTACTTGCCACCAGCAATCGTTCCGAAGTTGCAATGGGTTATGCCACGATGGATGGTGATACTGCGGGTTCACTCAGTCCGTTGGGAGGAATTGACAAGGATTTTATTCGCCAATGGTTGCGTTGGTTAGAACATCAAGGACCGATGGAATTAGAACCCATTTCGGCATTATCGTTGGTTAATCAACAACAACCGACAGCAGAATTGCGTCCTGCGGAAATGTCACAAACCGATGAAGTTGATCTGATGCCGTATGATTTATTAAATACCATTGAAAAAGCTGCAATTCGAGATCGGCAAACGCCAACGGAAATTTTCTTACTGTTGCGTAGCCGTTTTGATTATACTGAAGCACAATTATTGCTGTGGATCGAGCGTTTCTTCCGATTATGGGCGCGCAATCAGTGGAAACGGGAACGTTACGCCCCCAGCTTTCATGTTGACGACGCAAATTTAGACCCGCGCAGCTGGTGCCGTTTTCCAATTTTATCTGGCGGTTTTGAACACGAATTGCAAGAATTACGCGAAAATGCACAGCATCTGCCACGCTCATGAGCCTGTCCGAACTGGGATTGAAAGATTTTTTCGTGAGATTCAAAATAATCTCGTTCATCGTTAAATCTTGAAAATCTTGGTTCAGACCGCTGTAATAAAAAATATTAGCCGTAATTTTTTGCCAAATCAATCAATTATGCCACACAGAATTCAAAAAAACATTTAAAATTGGGTAATGTAATGCGATTTTCAACGAAAATTTTCCTGTCATTTTTGCTATTTATGTTGGGAGCCATCCTGCCAAGCAGTCTATTTCTCTATAGAACCGATTTGACATCTTTAAGCCATGTAGATTAAGCTGTTTCTATTTT
>DYNO01000267.1 GCA_020721025.1 Thiomargarita sp.
ACAATAGTGGTTATCAATCGACAAATCTATAAACGATTTAGGAACACTATATCATAACCAAACGTCTGCACAAAAGCGCGATTGAGAAGGGTGATAGTGCCGTGTCCGTCATTTAGTGCCAGTGGTACAGGGGAAAGATCGATAACTGCGAGAAACATCTCTTGACTGGTTCTCAAGGTTTCTTCCAGATGTTTACGCTCGGTGATGTCCTGCAAAATTCCTTCGACATGAGTGAATTGTCCGTCCGCGTCCCGCACCGGGTGGGCAGTCAGTTCTACCAGGCGCAGCCCATGGTTAGGATGCAAAAAGCACAGTTCCAGTTCGGTTTCATCCTGCTCCCGACTGACAAACCGGGCGTGAGTCTCCAGAGCCAGAGCTAGACTGTCGGCTTGCCAAGGGATCACTCGTTGCCAAGGCAGTCCCACCGCCGATTGTGCCGGAAAACCAAACACATGTGCGAAACCGTTGCTGAGATATTCGATCACGCCGTTGACGCGGTAGCTGAAAATCACGAAATTCGGACCGATGTCGTCCATCAGGTGCTGGTATTTTTCGTGGCTCTCGCGCAAGGCTTGCTCCGTCCGTTTGCGCTCGGTGATGTTATGACCTATGCCCATGACCCCAATCACATGACCAAGGGCATCGCACATCGACGTTTTGGTAGTTTCCAACCGCTCACAATGTCCATCGCTGGCAAAGATGACATCTTCTTCGTTGATGGAAATTTCGCCTTTTTCCAGAGCGATCCGGTCATGCTCGCGGAAGAAATCTGCCAATTCTTTGGACACGAAATCGTAATCGGTCTTGCCCACGATGTCCGCCTCGGCAGCACCAAAAAATTGCTCGAAGCGGGGATTGCAAGCCAGATACACGCCGTCCGGGTCTTTCAGCCAAATCAGGTCGGGAATGGTGGCGATCAGGGTTTTCAGAAACCCGCGTTCCCGCGCCAATTCTGCCTCGGCTTGTTTGCGTCGGGCGATTTGCCGCGCTAGGCTGTAGTTCCATAACAATATCAGCCCAATAATCAAAAGTGCCCCACCCACCACTTGACACAGGTGCGTATAATTCATCTTTTCCATCACGGTTAAGCTGAAGTATTTGCGCTGGATTTGGTTGTACGTTTCTGCTGGAATCGCCGCCAGTCCCTTGTCGAGAATGGATGCCAATTGTGACCAATCCTTACGCACCGCGAAAGCCTGAGTATGCACCCCAATGGAAGTGCTGGCAGCGACCTTGAGGTTGGTGATGCCGCGATGGACGATGTGATACTGCGCCACCGGCAAGGTACCGATATGGGCATCCGCCCGCGACCGTCGCTCACTGCCAACAAGGCTTCAGCAGCATCCTTGACTCTAATCTGATTGATTTGCGGGTACTGCTCATCCAACATTTGTTGCAAGACATAGCCTTCTTCTACCGCGACGGTTTTGTCGAATAGGTCTGTTAGGCTGAAGATACGGTTATCCTTGTCACGAGTGAAAATCACCCAAGTGAGTTCCAGATAATCCTTGCTGAATACCATGATAGTCTCGCGCCACGGGGTGCGTTTAGCGGTGAGCAGTAAATCCAGTCCGTCGCGGTTTTCGATGCGTTTAAGTGCTTCTATCCAAGACATGTCGTGCAAATATTCGAGGCGAAAACCCATGTTCTGCGCGATGATTTCCAGCAATTCTACGGAAACGCCGCGTGCCCCACCATCCCAGAAGTGATACGGTGGAAAACTGCCGATGCGCACACGAACCACTGGATGTCCAGCCAACCAAGCGAGTT
This sequence comes from Thiomargarita sp., assembly GCA_020721025.1. Classification (GTDB taxonomy): domain Bacteria; phylum Pseudomonadota; class Gammaproteobacteria; order Beggiatoales; family Beggiatoaceae; genus DYNO01. The sequence continues at coordinate 1,771 of DYNO01000267.1, forward strand.
CTTCCGCGTTGAGTTCGACATACGGCATGAGACCGCTATCACTACTGTTTGGGCGGATGTTAGGACGCTCGGCAACCCAGACTTTCTCTTCCGTGGTCAGTTCGAGTTGTGGGGTATGCCCCAGTGCTCCAGTAGAGAATGACACTACCAGTAACGCAAGAAGACATAAACCGAAGAAGCGGCAAAATAGATTTATCATTATTTCCCAAGACTTACACATTTTTATGAAGATACAACGTCACAGTTCAGCGGGTGGTTTGTCCGATCATCTTAGCATAGCTATGGCTATACTTCAACCAACAACAACTTGAACCAAGATAAGCGCATATAAAATTTTTGATTTCAATAATTTCAAAAAGTTGCGATAATAAATTCAAATAAAAAAGGTTGTACGTTTGCCCTATAATTTGGACTTTTTTGAATGTTAGGAGTGACGCAGTTTAAATCTAATTTCCAATTGATTCAAAAAATTAATATTTTGTTCTGTTTTTCGATATTTGAATCAAATCAATTGAGTAGCGTTCCAACTGCGTAATTCCTAGAATGATCAAGCTAATTTGATATTTTCAACTTAAGCAAAATCATGTCTATTGCGCTATTCTAAAATAAATCGCCATTCTGAATCAAAAGCTCTCTTATCAAGGTGTTATTCCTAACAGATTGGCGAATTTTTGAGATAAATTGCAGCTTGTTTGGCAAAATAGCTCAAAATTGCATCTGCCCCAGCGCGTTTGATACACAATAAAGATTCCAAAATCACTGCTTTCTCATCAAGCCACCCATTTTGTGCCGCTGCCATGATCATCGCATATTCCCCACTGACTTGATAAACAAAGGTTGGCACGCCAAATTGTTGTTTAATTCGATACACAATATCTAAATACGGCATTCCCGGCTTGATCATCACCATGTCCGCCCCCTCTTGTAAATCCAACGATACTTCCCGCAGGGCTTCATGACTATTCGCACTATCCATTTGATAATTATATTTATTTCCCTTACCCAACGCGCCCGCAGAGCCCACCGCATCCCGAAAGGGACCGTAAAAATGCGAGGCATATTTCGCGGAATAGGCTAAGATTCTCGTATTTTTATACCCTTCCAACTCTAACATTTGCCGAATACACCCCACTCGCCCATCCATCATGTCGGACGGTGCCACAATGTCCGCGCCCGCTTGAGCATGGGAAAGTGCCTGTTTCACCAACACGGCGACCGTTTCATCGTTTAGCACGTAGCCGGTGTCATCAATCAAACCATCTTGTCCATGCGTAGTATAAGGGTCTAATGCCACATCAGTTATCACGCCCAATTGTGGAAATTCAGTCTTGAGGGCGCGCACTGTCCGTTGTACCAAACCTTCAGGATGATAAGCCTCTGAAGCATTTAAAGATTTCTTCTCAGCACCAATCACGGGAAATAAAGCAAGCGCGGGAATCCCCAAGGTAACCAATTGTTCGGCTTCTTTCAGCAATTCATCCAAGGTCAGTCGAAATTGTTGCGGCATGGATTTGATCGGTTCGCGATTTTTTTGACCTTCCATCACAAACATCGGATAAATCAAGTCATTCGTGGTCAACACGGTTTCTTGCATCAGTCGCCGCGAAAATTCATCAAAACGCATCCGCCGCATTCTCACTTGAGGGTATTGATTATCGAAATTGGGCATGATTTTAATCCATATTAGAGTTTTATGAGTTAGTTCCAGTTTGCAAACCATATCTGACAGAAGAGAAGAGTATCTTGGTAGGAGTTACGCAGTTGAAGCGTTATTCAATTGATTTGATTCAAATATCGAAGAATAGATCAATATAGAACCGATTTGACATCTTCAAACTCAGTAAAAAAGTAAAGTTTAAAAA
>DYNO01000268.1 GCA_020721025.1 Thiomargarita sp.
TGTCCACTTACTAACAACAGTAAGAAAGAAAGCAATATGGGGAAAAATCTTTTATACTGCATAAAAACCTCCAAAATAGGTTAGGATAATGAACGTTAATTCATTGTAAACAGATAAGTTCCAAAATGCAACTGATTTGTGGTCAGGTTGCTGTCGTATCAAGAGCCGAGGGATAATTTCAACGGAAACCATCCCTTTAGGAATTATTTACATACATCTTCATCAGAACGTTGGACGCATTCCCCTTCTGCCTTCACCCGGTCACTGGAATTGACAGTCACGCCACCTGCACCACCGGTACGAATTAAGGCTTGTACCCGCAATTGCCGGACATCAGATTCGATCTGCATCCAAGCCTTACCGCTCCAATCCTGACCGACTAAGGCTTTCAGGTCAACGGTACTGCTGTTAGCTGGAAGTGGGCTGACAACAACCATTCCTTTAGCCGGAATCTTCGCCAAAGTCATGTTTTCCGTACCCAATATTGTACCGCCATCGGTATCCACGCCCGCTGCATCAGTGACCCCTTGGTTATACAGGGTACCGTACACAGTTGCCTCAGCATCACTCATGTTATAGATACGAATGAAGGCTGTATCAGTGGCATTAGAAGCACCTGGAATATTTAACACCTTAACACTGGCACCATTTTTCACGAACGTTGACAGATCGTTGCTACTCATGGTGGTATTGGGTAATTTACCTGGAGTTTGAGAAGTTGTTACATTGACTTTAACAGACCCTTTAGGCAAGGAAGTCACCCCATTGGCTACCATACATACGACTGGGTAAGTGCTTGCAAGTTTATTCAGATTAGCTGGGGTGGTGATATCCAAAGTGACGGTTCCAGCAGTAGCCACCGCGACATCTGCAACGGACAATGGAAAACTCACCGTAGTTCCTGCGCTAAAATACGTTTTGCAAGTTTCATCCGTTCCCAAGAACAATGCCCCAGAGCGGGTTTGTCCGGCAATCTCAGCACCGGCAGCAATCGGTAAACCACTCACGGTGATAGAAAACTTGGCGATGAAATCGGCAGGTGCTGCATTATTCCCATCCAATTTCTTTATACTAGAACCGTTAGTGTAACTGACCTTACCAATCGCCTTAATTGCAGTGTAATTAGCGGCAATCCCATCTGCAGCCACAAAACCCTTCCCTAAAGAAGGAGTGCGCACATCAACCGTCACCTTGCTCGCATTACTGCCAACAACTTCAGGCTTTGCAGAAAGAGCCTGAGCGAAAGTCACCAAGGTGGTAGCATTTGTGGCGGTACTGACATCGTTAAGTTTGTCATAATTAACAAAGGCTTCGATGCTATAGTCTTTTTGACCACTGTAGAGTTTGATGGACAAGCTTGGTAAGGTACATGTCGCTGCCGCCCCTAACGCCCCAGAATTCAACTGATAAGTCACTTCTGTCTTATCCATACCAGGGATTTGAACGATAACCTCTGGACCCGCCGCCGCTCCATCATAAAGACATGTCAATTTGTTGGTGTTATCAACATCGCTGCCAAATCGAGCCCCACCCTTCAGGGTCAGCTTCACATAGTAAGAGGCTGTGTTTGAGATGTTCTTGCCAGTAATCAGGGGAATCTTAGCCAAACCCCCGCTGATCACTATTGACTGTCCGTCAGCAATTGTCCCTTCTTCTGAGGCATACGTTGCAATGGTACCCCAATCAACTGCCATTGCTTCATGAGCGACAGTTACCCCGCCCAATAAGCAAGCAATAGCCATGTGTAAAGCATAATTCGTTTTCATTGTTCAGCTCCTGAAGTTTAGTTGTAGGCTTCGCCACTGAGATTAACCAGCACACCCGGTGTTCCCGGAGTCCGTATCAATGCCTGTACTTTGAAGGCTTCCTTATCCACATCCGCTTGAATCAACAACCACGCTCTCCCTGTCCATGGTGCGGTGGCAGCCACCTTAGCCTGCAATTTAGCGGCATCCAGGATTTCCACATCGTTAGGCTTCAAAGCTTCAAACAACACGGAGTCAACCGTTCCAATTGTTTTGCCGTCTTGTCCATACAATGTACCACGAACTTTTGTCGGTAAAGAGCTAGTGTTATAGATGCGGATAAAGGCTTGATCGGCATTACCCACGGCAGGAATATTCAACACCCGAACCACTGCCCCATTGCGATCAATCTTACTCAAATTGTCACCAGACCCCATATCTAACAGGAAGTTAGCATTCTTAGCCAATCCAGTGATAGTAGCGGTTAATTGACCGTCTGATAACAAAGTAGTTCCGGGAACTTCAAGACATATTTTCAATGGATTTGTCGAATTAAAGTAGTTTGGAGCGGTGGCAGGGTCTCCGATAGCGGTCACAGCCAAGGTCACGGTTGAACTACCGCCACTCGTGGCAGCGATTTGAGCAAGTCCTCGTCTATTTGCCCCACCACAATTCGCATCCTCAGTCACCCAAGCCTGTTTTGCCCCAGCAATAGTGCTGCCCGCGATGGTTATTGAAAAACCACTGACCATACCGCTGACTAAAGCCGTTGAACCCACAGAGCCCACCGTGTAGCTTGCCCATCCCGAAGCAACCCGTGGTGGAGTTGTTTGGGCAGCGGTCAGATTGAATTTACCAATTTCAGCAACGGTACCAACTGTAAATTCTTTAGAGGCTTTCTTACCGACATCAATCGTAGCGACATTACCGGCTTGTATGACTGAAGTGAGCGCGGTCACGAACTTAATGATCGTTTGTTCGTTAGTGATCACTCGGGTAACACCTGCATCCACATAGGTAATTTCAGTTTTCATACCAATGTTCTGGCGAGTGCCAATATTGAAGGCAGTTACAAACGAGCTAGCACCCACTGTCACCCCCCCTGCTGTGGCTAACCCGCCAAACACGCCAGCCGCACCAAAAGTCACGATACATCCCGCGCCACTGCCATTGGCAACCCCTACCCGAGTGATCAATCCACTTGGGAAGTTGTAAGTTGCCGTGGTACTGCCGGCTGTCCCGCCATCAGTTGGATACAACAAAAATGCAGATACACCATTAGTAGCATTATCGACTGCTGTCGTTGCGTTCGTTCCCCCAGCGGCTAATTGTCCATTTTGCGCACTGAGTACGAAACCCTGAGTGTCGGTGGTGTTACCTTTACCAAGCGAGCCATCGCGCCACACGGTATTTTTGGAGTTAACTGCTCCAGCTGCGGAATGAGAACATATTAAGAACGCTTTATTGGCGAACTTAGCCCCTCCGGTGAGGGTCAGTTTTAGAATCATCCGATTGATAGAAGTGACGGTGTACCCTGCAATGACAGGAACATGTACAGTCAAATCCTGAGTGCTTAAGGCGTAGGTTGGATCACCTTGCAATATCTCAGTGCGACCATAGTAATCTTTTGAGGATTCGCCGGATTCTTCAATGGCAAACTTGCGCGCGGATGCATCGCTGTTATCTGCCAAACTCGTGATGAGATTCGCCTGAGCTAACGGTGCGACCATCCCCAATGCTGCGGCGACTGCCAGCAGAAGGGACTTTTTATGAATTGTTGAGTTCATGTGGAAAACTCCATGAAAAAAGTTAAATTAAGGAAGACATCCCAAAGTAGCAACTATGTTAAATGAGCGCAACAAAATAAGCAAGTTGCTTTTTACACG
>DYNO01000079.1:0-11641 GCA_020721025.1 Thiomargarita sp.
GAAAATAGAAACAGTTTAATCTACATGGCTTAAAGATGTCAAATCGGTTCTATAAACTGGATTAAATGATCAAAACCTGTGTCCTTAGTGAAAATATCAAAGGCAATGCGTTTATCCAGTTTGACATCATATTTTCCTAAATAATAGGTCAGATGGAAATCTAAATTGTTTTTTCCCATATTTTCGATCCGGATCAATCGTAAAATGAGCGACTTATTCAATTCCACAGTCACTTTTTGCTGGGCACCGAAAAAAACCAAAACACAATTATAATCATTGCGTTGACCGATAAAATGTAGTGATTGTGGCTGATTTTCATAATCAACAAATGCCCACCGCTTTAAAAAAATGCTCATTATTCGTTCCTGATAAAATTTTTATCCCAAAGTTACACGCTGTGCAACGCATCGACCAAGCGCAACACGGGCACCACTTCTAACCCTTCAATTGCGTCCTTTGGGGCATTGGCTTTTGAGACGATAGCCCGTTGAAATCCATGTTTTGCAGCTTCTCGCAAGCGTTCAATTCCATTGGGGACGGGGCGAATTTCTCCCGCCAATCCAACCTCGCCAAAAACGACTAATTCTTTTGGAATCGGTGCGTTACGCAAACTCGACAAGACAGCAATCAATACTGCCAAATCCGCCGCCGGTTCATTCACCCGCACGCCACCCACGACATTGATAAAAACATCTTGATCATGCGTAATAATGCCACCATGCCGACTCAATACTGCTAATAACATGGCTAAACGATTCTGATCTAAACCCACAGTAACCCGGCGCGGATTGGGGTTGTGCGATGCGTCAACTAAGGCTTGTACTTCAACGAGTAACGGACGGGTGCCTTCTCGTGTCACCATGATGACGCTGCCGGCGACTTCTTCCTCATGGCGGGAGAGGAAAATTGCTGAAGGGTTGTTGATTTCCTTTAAACCACGGTCAGTCATGGCAAATACGCCTAACTCATTGATTGCTCCGAAGCGATTTTTGATGGCGCGCAATACTCGAAACCGGGTGCCGCTATCCCCTTCAAAATAAAGCACGGTATCTACCATGTGTTCTAACACCCGTGGACCTGCCAATGAACCTTCTTTTGTGACATGACCGACGAGGAAAATCGCGGTGTTGGTTTGTTTGGCAAAGCGTACCAATTGGGCAGCACTTTCACGCACTTGGGCAACGGAACCGGGGGCAGATTGCAAAACATCGGTGTAAACAGTTTGAATCGAGTCAATCACCATGATTTTCGGACGTTCTTGTTGACTGATGCTGAGCACTCGTTCAATTTGCGTTTCTGTCAATAACTTAATGCGACTGACATCTAAACCAAGCCGTTGCGCCCGTAAGCTGACTTGTTGCGGGGATTCTTCACCAGTGACATAGAGTGTGGCAAGGTTTTGCTGGCTGAGAATGGAGAGCGTTTGTAACAATAACGTGGACTTACCGATACCGGGATCGCCACCGATGAGGACGACCGAACCCCCAACCAAGCCCCCGCCCAACACGCGATCAAGTTCGCTGACTCCAGTGAGGATGCGACTTTCTTCAACTGCATCAACGTTTTGTAATAGCAAGATATTGGCAACAGTGCCCGCATAACCACTGAAACGAGCCGCTTGTTTGGTCGAGGGCAGAGCAGCTTCGATGACGGTTTCTTCCAAACAGTTCCACTCGCCACAGTCAGGGCATTGTCCCATCCATTTGAGTGCGACTGCGCCACATTTTTGACAGACATATTGCGTTTTTTTCTTTGCCATCATAATGATTTCTATGAAAAAATATTCTATGTTTCTCGAAACGCTTCAACGTAACATGCCAAAGCCATTGACTTAAGGAAAAATAGGTAAAAATAGATGTTATTCAAGAACTCAAAATGTCGTGGTGAGAAATAATTTCAAATAAAACAAACATTTCCTCGTTCCAATGCTCCGCGTTGGAATGCAGCCCAGACGCTCCGCGTCACCGGTTCAAATTTGATGAGTTCAACGATTGGTATCTCTCTGTTGATTATCAATCGAGGCGCAATTTTTCATCAAGATGATAAAAAGCAATCAGTTAGAAATTATCACGCGTGACGCTGGAGTGTCTGGGCTGCATTCCAACGCGGAGCATCGGAACGAGTAATTATTTGTTTTATTTAATAAAATTCACCATATTGTCGTTTTGTAAAGTTTTATTGCTTAAAATCAGATAACATAACTCGTTTTGTGTCACAATTCCTTAAGTCAATGGCTTTGACGTAACATGCGGAATGCCAAATATCCAATCAAGATGTTAATCAGTCAGTGAAAACCAAGTTAACATAAAATTTAGGGAGAAGCATCAGACACAACCCAATCATAAAACCGGATTCTGTAAAGTAATCGCTGTTGCGCGACCGTGTCACCTTCACTAAAACCCGTGCGATTGTGTAAGACATTGTTGCAAATAATCCCTTCATTCGGAGCTAAACGATGCCGCAGGAGATAAGGGGAATCAGAGTGCAACAGTTCGGTTAAACGCTGCACTGCTGCACTCAACGTTGGGTCTTTTTTCCATACAATATTTCGTTTTCGCTCGGTATAACGCATGTGCAATCGACCTTGAGCATTGACGGAAAATACCGGACCGATTGACGCAGCACGCATTTCCTGTCCTTGCTGCACATTGGCGGGGATGGTCATCGCATCTGGTTGCATCAATGCTTCAATGTATTTTGGATTTTCATCTCGCAGGTGAATGTACGCAATCTCATGATCTAACAGCGCATTTTCTCCCCCAGCTTGAGCAGGACGGACGCAGTGCATCGCTAAACCATACACCTGTTGATCTAATGCGTTGTAATATCCATCGGTATGCCAATTGATGGGTTGATCTGTATAAGGGATATATTCCTGTCGCTCCCCCTCATTTTCCACTTGCAATGCGGTGATTCCATCTTCCGATGCAGTCAAAGTGCGATCAATGCGCGTCAAACCGAATTGCCCCATCAACGCTCGCAACAAGGGTTTATCAATTTCCAGTTGGGCATCTAACGCATACATGGCAATATTGGTTTTTTGTAACGTCTCAATCATACTGAACTTTTCTGGCTCTGTCAGTTGATATGGATTTTGAATCGCAACAATGGGGAGAAGCGGCGGATAGGCTGCCAACTTGCGTTCCCGCCACTGTTGATAATCTTGTTGATTTTGCAATGAAAAAGGATTGTTGTCGTGGTGCATTGGATATCCAACATGGCGTAATGAAGAGAAAATAAAAATTTTATCGTTTATATCAATCAAATTACTAGAATCATTTCTAATCAAATTGTTACAATCGCCCTCGTTCATCTCGTACAAAACCCAATAGAGACTGATCAAAATTCGCAGTCAATGCCATTACTTTGAACAGTTCCCCCATTTCGCTAGGCAATGTCAACATTTTTGCTTGCTGACTCAGGCGGAAAAAGTGCGGATCGTCAGGCGAACAAGTGCTTAATTTATCTAATAATCCCGTCGCTAACAAAAAATTTGCTTGATTGGTGTAACCCGCCACATCTAAATTCGCCGCAACGGCTGCCTGCGCCACCGCAGTGAAATTGACATGAGCAGTAATATCTTGTAATCCCAATAAAATCAATGGGTCTGGATGCGATTGATGCCGATAATGACACATCAAAGTCCCTTGTTGGCGTTGCTCATGGTAGTATTCATGTTGTGGGAAACCGTAATCAATCAGTAAAATCAATCCTTTATTCAGAATTTCTGCCAATGATTTTATCCACGAGGCAAGTGCAAGGTTGATTTCTGATTCATAACCGTCGGGAAACTCAAGTTGCAATATATGAACAGCATTGAATAATTCTGAGGAATTTGGCGCAAATTGATAATTTAACTGTCCTTCCAACGCTGTGACGTAACATTGTTGAATTTCGCCATTTGCCACTCGAAATCGCTCAACCGGCATCGCATCCAGCACTTCGTTGGCTAAAATAATTCCATCAAAGGCTTGTTGAGGTAATTCTGCTAACCAGTGAATTTGATTGATAAAATTTGGAACATGCTGCTGCAACGTTTCATGCTGTTGTTGCTGTAAATCGGCACTCAGTTCTAAAATCCAATATTCACGCGGTAAACTGTCTAAAAGTTGTAATTCCTTCAACAATTCCGCCGCCATTATGCCAGAACCTGCCCCAAATTCTAAAATCACGCCCCGTTCTAATTGCGATAACACTTGTTGACATTGCCGTGCCAAACATTGCGAAAATAACGGCGAAATTTCTGGCGCGGTGACAAAATCCCCAGATTTGCCAAATTTGCGTAATGAACTGCTGTAATAACCTAATTGTGGCGTGTACAGGGCGCGCTGCATGAACTCGGCAAAACTGATTTTTCCACTCGCGGCATGAATTGATTGTATAATGGAATGCAATAAATGTTGACTTTGGGTCGCTGCAACGAGGTCGGGTTGTGGTAAAACTGACATAGTTCTCAAGAGGTTGTATGCAAGAGCAAATTGATTTAACGGGTAAAGTGGTGCTCATTACCGGAGGTGCGCGGCGTATTGGTGCAACGGTGGGACGGGTATTGCATGAATTGGGGATGAATTTAGTCATCCATTATCGACATTCAGAAATTGATGCACGGGCATTGCAAGCGGAATTACAAGAAAGGCGTGAAAATTCAGTCTTATTGCTGCAAGCCGATTTATTGCATGTCGCAAAACTCAACCGGATGGTGCAACAAATTATAGAGCATTACGGGCGATTGGATGTGTTGATCAATAATGCGTCGAGTTTTTATCCGACCCCGTTGGGCGATGTGACTGAAGATCAATGGGATGATTTGATAGGAAGCAATCTCAAAGCCCCATTTTTCCTCGCTCAAGCCGCGGCACCGCATCTGACTCATGCGCAAGGTTGTATTGTCAATATGGTGGATATTCACGCCACTCGTCCGTTAAAAAGCCACCCCGTTTACAGCGCGGCAAAAGCGGGTTTAGCGATGATGACCCAATCATTGGCGCGGGAATTGGGACCGAAAGTACGCGTGAATGGCATTGCGCCCGGTGTGATTTTGTGGCCCGAAAATGAGAAATTGGATGAAGTTTCAAAACAGCGGGTGATTTCCAACATTGCGCTGAAACGACATGGTGATCCGTTGGACATTGCGCGCGCCATTGTATTTTTAATCCGAGATGCAACTTACACTACAGGGCAAATTATTCCGGTGGATGGCGGGAGAATGCTAAGTCAGTGAATTATCTCTGAACTGAGATTGACGAAAGAATAAACGAAGCATCTTGGTTCAGATATTTTTACGGAACGGCATTTTTTCCATTCGCAACAAGAAGTTATTGATGAACGGGAGCGGACAGATGATGGAGCCTCCCAGTAACTCCACGTAGCACAATGTATTTTTGAAACTTTCGCTCAAAATACATGTTACGGTCGGGAGAATTATACCGTGTCACATCTGTCCATAGTATGAGGGATTAATTATAACTCATGTTGACATGCGAGTCGGTTGCAATATTTTTGTCAAGCAGTCGCTATAATCAAAGTTTTCATCTATTTTGACAAGAGTATTGTGATTTGTCTAACCAATTATTTTGGTAAACCTCAATAATCCATAAACTTTTGATAATAACATATTGATTTAACTCACCACGCCAAATTATTTGATCTAGCACGAGAACTTGTGAAATGCAGAAAAGTAGTATCTACGGCGCAATTATTTTTAGAACCCTATTGTGTAGTTTTATTGCCATCCTGTTGACTGTGGCTTTGTTGATGTGGAGTAAATATTCTCATCTAACTAAGGAATTTAACCAGTTTTGGGACAATTACGTCGATCTCCAAAAAGAAAATATCCGTCAAGAAATTGATGCCACCCTCTATGATATTCAGCATAAACAAACTCATGCCTATACCAACGTCGGCGTAAAATTAGAAGAACGAGTCGATGAAATTTACCGAGTTGCGTGGAATTTATACATTGAGCATCCGGAACTATCAGAACCAGAATTCAAGAAATTACTGATCGATGTCATGCGTCCGATTCGGTTTTTTCGAGATCGCGCCGCCTATTTTTGCTTTGATAATGACGGAAAATCGCTGTTAGACCCCACCTCTCCCACAATGGAAGGGAAAAATCTATGGCACTGGCAAGATAGCAACGGCAATTTTGTGGTTCAAGACATGATGCGCTTGCTCAATGCCCAAAGTGAAGGATTTGTACAATTTGAGTGGAAAAAATCAGATTCAGATCAAAACGTTCAGAAATATGCCTTTGTCAAAATCTTTGAACCGTTTAATTTAATACTGGGCGCGGGCGAATATATTGACCATATCAAACACGATACCCAACGTGAACTCTTAGAAGCGTTATCTATCAAGCGGTTTAGCAAACACGGGGAAAATTATCTGTTCGTACTTTCGCCAGAGGGCAAGATGTTAGCCAGTGGTTCGCAACCTCTCTTGGTCGGTCAAGATGCAACTCAACTGATTGATGCAACAGGTAAAAATTTCATCAAAGATGTGATTCACCTCACCAAAATTCACCCGGAAGGAGCGTTTGTTAATTACGTGTGGGCAAAACCCGGTGAACAAGTCCTCGCGCCCAAAATTTCCTTTGTGAAATCGGTGCCCGACTGGAATGTTATCATCGGTAGCGGGTTTTATTTGGACGAAATTGACAGTATTGTGACCCAGAAGGAACATGATTCTGCCGGAGAATTTACGACAGATATCTTATTGACGTTACTCGATTTTCTCGGATTGATCATTATCGTTTACTTCGTCACACGCAGTATTGTGAGGAAAACCCAAACTGATTTTGAACAATTTATCCATTTTTTTCAACACGCTGCTTCTCATTCTGTCGCGATTGAAGCCCAACGTCTGCATTTTATTGAATTTGAAACCTTGGCGGAGGCTGCAAATCGGATGTTACTGAATTTAAAGCAAACGGAAGAAAAATTTGATCTGGTGATTAGGGCGGCAAATGCCGGGATATGGGATTGGCATATCGATCATGAAGATTACGTGTGGTGGTCGCCTAAGTTTTTGGAATTATTGGGTTATCGGCGCGAGGAAGTTGCCAGTCATTTTTCAACATTTATGCAATGGGTACATCCAGACGATCAAAGTTTGGTCTATCGCACCACCAACGCGCATTTAAATCAACGAGTTCCTTACAAAATTGAATTTCGAGTGCGTCATAAAAATGGCGAATATAAATGGTTTAATGCCACCGCACAAGCCAAATGGGATAGTCAGGGCAATCCAGTGCGTATGGCAGGATCATTGATTGACATTACGGAACGCAAGAATATTCAAGAAGAATTGGCGCGGCATCACAATGAATTAGAATTATTAGTTGCCGAGCGCACTCAAAATTTAACTGTATTAAATCAGAAACTTGCCTTAGAAATTGCAGAGAAAAATGAAGCCGAACTAGCCCTTCGTTACAGTGAACAACGGTTTCGTGATGTGAGCAATGCCGCGGGTGAATATATTTGGGAGATTGATAACAATGCACAATATTCTTTTATTTCTGAACGAGTTGAATTGATCAAAGGTTATAAGCCGCAGGAATTATTAGGACATCATCCCGCGGAATTCATGCCGGTGGAAGATGCCCATTCTCTGCAAGTGACCTTGCAAAACGCTCTCGAAACTAAAACGGCATTTCGGCTACAACATCGGAATATCACAAAAACTGGTGACATCGTGTGGGAAGAAGTCAGCGGTGTGCCAGTGTTGAATGAAAACGGGCAAGTGCTGGGGTTTCGTGGCGCGGGTTTAAGCATTACTGAACGTAAGCGAGTTGAAGCCCTGTTAAAACAACACAGCGAAAATTTGGAACGCTTGGTTCGAGAACGCACCACGGAACTGGCGCAGATCAATGAACAATTGAAGGCAGAAATTCATGAACGGCAGCAAAAAGAACAACAATTGCGACTGGCACAATTTACTATCGACAATTCCCCTGATGCGGTCGAATGGATTGATGCGACGGGGCAATTTGTCTATGTGAATGCTGCGGAATGTAAAGCCCTAGGTTACACGCAAACAGAATTACTTGCGATGAATGTGGTCGATATTGACCCGTCGTTATCGACAGAAGGCTGGCATCAACTATGGAGAACTGCCAAACAATCGCATACTTTCACGCTTGAAACCCGACACCGTCGTCAAGATCATTCTGATTTTCCAGCCGAAGTGCGCGGAACTTACTTGCAATTTGATGGCACAGAATATTTATGCAGCTTCGTGCGCGACATTACCCAGCAGAAACAAGCCGAACTTGCACAATTAAAACGACAACAGTTTTCGTCGATGTTGGTGGAAATTCAACACTCTTTATTGCTGGCAAAAGAAAAAATTGATTATCCTCGTATTTTAGAATTGCTGGGACATAGCACGGAAGTGAGCCGTGTTGATGTCTTTGAAAATCATTCAAATTCTCAAGTTGTGGCGTGGCAACACATCGCGCAATGGTACGCACCGAATCATTTCAATGAGATACACAATTTCGTCAGCGAGCCGACATATTCTCATTGGTTCAATCGGTTACAACAGGGCGACATTATCACAGGATTGCGCCAAGATTTCCCAGAAAATGAACAACAAATTTTACAAACTCACGGCATTTTATCCATCTTGATACTGCCTATCTTATTGAATAGTCAATTATTTGGTTTAATTTGTTTTGAAAATTGCGTGCATTCCCGGCGTTGGGAACAAGAGGAAATTGACTTGCTACGCACGGTGGCGGGAGCGATTGGCGTATGGTTGGAGCGGAAACAGGCGGAAGAAGCCCTACGTGACAGTGAGGAAGTGTTCAGTGCGATAGGTTCCGCGGCACAAGATGGCATTATTATGATGGATAATGAGGGAAAAACTTCTTATTGGAATCTCGCGGCAGAACGCATGTTTGGTTATAGCAACGCTCAAGTGCTCGGAAAATCGTTGCATCACTTCATTTCGCCCAGTCGCTATCTTCCGAATTTTCAAGGACAATTTGAACAATTTCGTGAAACAGGTCAGGGCAAGGTGGTGGGGCGCACCATTGAATTGACTGGATTAAATAGTGAAAATTGTGAATTTCCGATTGAAGTGTCATTGTCTGCGGTAAAATTAAAAGGCAGATGGCACGCATTGGGAATTATGCGAGATATTACCGAACGTAAGCACGCGGAGGAAAAGTTAAAACAGCAAAATGAAGCGTTGATTCATCTCAATCAAGAAAAAAACGAATTTATGGGCATTGCCGCACACGACCTGAAAAATCCGTTGTCGAGTATTTTGGGATATGCTGAAGAAATTCAAGAGGCTTTTGACGAGCTCCCCAAATCCGAGATTTTAGAATTCACCAACATGATTCAAATCAGTGCTCAACGTATGTTCCAATTGATCAATAACTTGCTTGACGTAAATGCCATTGAAGTGGGTAAAATGAACGTCACGTTGAAAATGGTGAACATTTTGCCGATTTTACAATCTTCGATTTTATATTATCGCAAACGAGCGCATGAAAAACGGATTCAACTGCACACCGGGGAAATTTTTGGCACGAAGGAAACTTTTTTAGCATGGGCAGATACGGGGACATTGCATCAAGTGCTGGATAATTTGTTGTCTAACGCCTTGAAATATTCGCCAACGGGTAAAAATCTCTATTTACGCTTGATAAAAACAGAGCATTCCATTCGTTGCGAAATTCAAGATGAAGGTCCGGGCTTGAGTGTAGAAGATCAACAAAAATTATTCAGTAAATTCACTCGGTTAACCCCAAAACCGACTCAAGGTGAACATTCGACCGGCTTGGGATTATACATTGTAAAAAAGTTGGTTGAAGCGATGAAGGGCAGGGTGTGGTGCGAAACCGCGTTGGGGCGTGGGGCAACGTTTGTCATTGAATTTCCTATCGCTGTGACGGAATTGGAAGTGACAAAAACATCGTTATGAATTTTTAATTAAAACAAGAAGATGATATGAGCATTAAAGATTGGGATGAACAAGATCGCCCACGAGAAAAATTATTGCAACGCGGCGCAGACGCACTCACGGATGCCGAATTATTGGCGATTTTTCTACGCGTTGGAGTCAAGGGTAAAAGCGCGTTGGACTTAGCGCAAGATTTGTTACAAGAATTTGGCGATTTACGCAGTTTGCTCGGTGCGGATCAAGCCAGATTTTGTGCTGCCAAAGGTCTGGGTGACGCAAAATATGTGCAATTACAAGCCACTGTCGAATTATCTAAGCGTTATTTACGCCAATGTTTGCAGCGTGGCGATGCCCTGTCAAATCCGCAAGACACTCGTAATTATTTGCTGTCGGAATTGGGCGGGCGCAGTTACGAAGTGTTTGCCTGCTTGTTTCTCGACAATAAAAATCGAGTGATTAAATTTGAAGAAATGTTCATGGGAACCATTGATTCTGCGAATGTTTATCCCCGTGAAATTCTCAAACGAGCGTTACAACACAATGCTGCGGCGGTAATTTTGGCACACAATCACCCCTCTGGTGTGGCAGAACCCAGTCAAGCTGACATTGCGATCACCAAACGATTAAAAGAAGTGCTTAATTTAGTTGACATTCGTGTTCTCGATCATCTAATAATTGGCGATGGTTATACAATTTCTCTATTAGAATCAGGTTGGTTATAAATCTTCCGTCACGTTCAAACCACTTATCCACAAATTCCAATCATGACATGAGTCATATCTGCTTGTGATACAATGGAAAAATCCTTTTTGATTCATAACCTGCCCGCCGCGTCGAGAATACTTTCGCACAAAATTGATGATCATCTCGTCGGTGTTGGCAAAAAACTTTACGGAAAACAGTCTCATGCAAATTATCGTACTTGGAATGCACCGTTCAGGGACTTCCGCCGTTGCGCGCCTACTGAATATGATGGGGGCTTATTTCGCTCCAGAGCGAGTCGAATTGCCGGTCGATCCAGCCAATCCCAAGGGCTATTGGGAACGACGCGATGTGGTGAATTTGAACGAAGATATTTTTAAATCATTGAATATCAGTTGGGATAAAATCGCCCAATTTTCCCATCAATCACTGACTCCAGAAATTATTCAACATTATCAACCTTATGCTGCTGAAATTGTCTTAGGTTTAGATGCACAACGTCCATGGATGCTCAAAGACCCGCGTTTGTGTTTGCTATTGCCCCTGTGGTTACCCTTACTTGAAGTACCAGTTTGTGTGTTTGTCTATCGCAGTCCGATTCAAGTCGCGCAATCGTTGGCAAAACGCGATAAATTTTCACTCCGATTGGGCATGGCATTGTGGGAAAAATATAATTTATGTGCGTTAGAAGATTCTCGCCAATTGCAACGCATTTTGATTAATTATGAAGATTTGATGCAACATCCCATCGCGACCGTCAAAAAGTTACATGAACAATTGCAACAGCTTGAAGTACAAGGTTTACGTCTGCCCTCAGAGAAAGAAATTCGCAACTTTTTAGAACCCACCCTATTTCATGCCCAAGGTGACGACAGCCTGCAAAATGCCTACATCACACCCCAACAAGTTCATTTATTCAATGCGTTACAAGATGGTAGTATTTTGACGATGCAACCGTTGCCCACTTTGTCGGGAGGAGCGCAGGAAATTCTTGATGAATATGAACAACGTTTGCGTGAGGAAG
>DYNO01000079.1:11741-13975 GCA_020721025.1 Thiomargarita sp.
TGGCTGAAAAAAATCGACAATTGAGCAGTCACGCGCAGGAATTGGTCAGCAAGAATCAACAAATTTCCACGCTCACGCAACGGGTGCATAAGCAGGAGGAAAATGTACAGCGATTGTGGGGCTGGGTGATGGCGTTGCAAGCCGATATTTTTGCAGTATTTAATTCCCTCAGTTGGAAGACGGGACGCAGTTTGACCCATGCCATGATGCGGCTCACCTTGCGAAGCCCTGGCGCAACTGCCGAAGATCACATTAGAACATTATTGGCAAATATTGCACATCACCGTGCCGCCCGCCCTGAAGATTTTTCTTCAATTGAATCAACAAGTTCATCAGATATTGCTACAACAATTTCTGCTTCGCCCGTCCCAGATGCCCCACGTGCTGCCTTACATCACAGTCCGATTGATTATCAACGCTGGATTAAAAATTACGATACGCTGAATTCTAAAATTATCAAGCGGATGCAACAACAAATTGCTGAGTGGGGACATAAACCTATTATTTCCATTGTGATGCCGACTTACAATACCGAAGAAAAATGGTTGCGTGCCGCGCTTGAGTCGGTGATCGCACAAATTTATCCCAATTGGGAACTTTGTGTCGCAGATGACGCATCCACTCAGCCTCGCGTGCGTCAAGTGTTGCAAGAATATGCAAATCGAGATCAACGAATTAAAGTGGTGCTTCGTGAAAAAAATGGTCATATTTCCGCAGCTTCCAATACCGCGCTTGAATTGGCGACGGGAGAGTATGTTGGCTTTTTAGACCACGATGATACTTTGGCGGTACACGCGCTGTTTTGGGTGGTTCGTGATATTAATCAGTATCCAAATCATAAACTTTGGTATTCTGACGAAGACAAAATTAACGAAAATAACGACCGTTACGATCCCTATTTTAAATCAGATTGGAATTATGATTTATTCCTGTCGCATAACTTGGTAACGCATTTCGCGGTGTATCGCACAGATTTGATTAGAAAAATCGGCGGATTGCGGGAAGGTTACGAAGGCGCGCAGGATTATGACTTGGTGTTGCGGGTGATCGAGCAAATCAGTCCGACAGAAATTCGTCACATTCCTCGGGTGTTGTACCATTGGCGGGCGATTGCGACCAGTACCGCGGTCAGTCCAGATGCTAAACCTTACGCCTTACTCGCGGCACAAAAAGCGATAGCCGAACATTTGGATCGCAAGGGAATGCAAGCGACAGTGATGGATGCGCCGGAAATACGCGGAGCAAATCGAGTGCAATATCAATTACCGAGCGCGCCACCGTTGGTGAGTATTTTAATTCCAACTCGTAACGCAGTCGAATTGGTGCGAATGTGCGTCGAAAGTATTTTGGATAAGACGGACTATAAAAATTACGAGATTTTGATCATCAATAACAATAGCGATGATCCTGCTACATTGAATTATATGGAAAAATTGGAAATGGACGGCAAGGCTCGTGTGGTCGATTATCCTTATCCATTTAATTATGCTGCGATGAATAACTACGCGGTGGAACATGCTCATGGTGAAGTGATCGTGTTGTTAAATAACGATATCGAAGTTATCAATGGGGATTGGTTGACAGAAATGGTGAGCCATGCGCTGCGTCCGGATGTCGGGGCGGTGGGGGCGCGTTTGTGGTATCCAGACAACACGTTACAACATGGCGGCGTGGTTTTGGGCATTGGTGGTGTGGCGGGTCATGCACACAAAGCGTTCCCTCGTGGCAATG
Organism: Thiomargarita sp.; assembly: GCA_020721025.1. Taxonomy (GTDB): domain Bacteria; phylum Pseudomonadota; class Gammaproteobacteria; order Beggiatoales; family Beggiatoaceae; genus DYNO01. The sequence continues at coordinate 13,473 of DYNO01000079.1, forward strand.
TAGGTTATTTTGGGCGCGCCGCGTTGTTGCAAAATTTCTCAGCCGTGACAGGAGCTTGTTTGGCAGTACGCAAGGCGGTTTATTTGACTGTGGGCGGTTTGGATGCAGAGCATTTGACTGTGGCGTTGAATGATGTCGATTTTTGTTTAAAAATGAGTGAGTTAGGTCTGAGAGTGGTATGGACTCCGTATGCAGAATTGTATCATCATGAATCGGCAACGCGTGGCTATGAAGATACGCCTGAAAAATCAGTACGTTATGAAAAAGAACGGTTGTATATGAAGGGTCGTTGGGAGAATTTCTTGTTGATGGATCCGGCATACAGTCCCAATTTAACGTTGGAAACACAGGATTTTGTCTATTCGTGGCCCCCGCGTATTTCGTTGACTCCATAACTCTTAACGAAACTCCATTGATTTAGCTAATAAACTTCTTGCAAAAGCTCATAATTAAATTTTTTATTTTGGCTAGTACATTGAGTTGTTGAAAGATTGGATAATAAA
>DYNO01000269.1 GCA_020721025.1 Thiomargarita sp.
TGGGTTATAGACCTGTTTCACTTGGTATTAAAGATTTCAAATCGGTTCTATATTAACTTTTTGGGTCAATTGAAAATTAGATTTGAACTGCGTCACTCCTACTTGAATAAAATCTGAACTGGGTCGCGCTGAAATTATACACGGATGTCACCGTGATGTAACTCCTATCCCTATGAGAATTACGAAATGATGATTTAATTTTCAAGATTTGCAACTTCATCACTTTAGCTGAAAATGATTGACGCGTGGAAATAATGCTTGACTTCTTAATAAGAATCATTATCATTGACACCCATGAACTCAAAACCTAAGGACGCATACAATGCTCATGCAAACTGAATCAACACAACACTCTTTTCCTCTGGGTATGGCAGGCGAATTTGAAAAAGTTAAAATTGTCAGCATCCATGGCGGCAAGGTATTAACAAAACGTTTGGCTTCAATGGGATTGGTAGAAGATACCGAAATTCAAGTCCTGCAAAAAGAACATAATTCTGGCGTGGTGGTGTTGTGTGGGGAAACCCGGTTAGCTTTGGGAATGGGAATGGCTCATAAAATTTTAGTTGTTCCAGGACAGTGAGGAAATTATCATGTCATTAAGTTTACGAGATTTAGGTGTGGGAGAACGTGGAAAAATTACGAGTCTTCAAAAAGGGAATAAAGCCTATCGTGCCAAGTTGTTGGCGATGGGATTGTTACCCGGTACCGAATTTAGTGTGACGCGTTACGCGCCCATGGGCGATCCGGTCGAAATTCAAGTGCGAGGGTTTAGCTTGAGTTTACGCAAGGATGAAGCCGATATGCTATTGGTTGATAAGCTGTAACAAAGTTTTTTCTTCGCATAGCGTCAAAGCCATTGACTTGAGGAGGAAAAATACAAGGTAAAATTTTAGGTGAAAAAACTGTCGAGCGAAACATGCCAAAACAATTATTGAACATGAATGCACTGCAACAACGTTTTCCCATCTCGGTCATCACCGGCTTTCTCGGTAGTGGCAAAACGACCTTGCTCAATCAATTACTGCAACATGCTGCAATGCAACGTGCTGCGGTGGTGATCAATGAATTTGGCAATGTGGGAATTGATCATTTGCTGGTACGGGCGGCAACGGAAGATATTGTTTTAATGGATAATGGTTGTTTATGTTGTACCATTCGCGGTGATATGGTGGCAACATTGCAAGAATTGTTCCATAAGCGAGAACGAGGCAAGATTCCTCAATTTGATCGTATCGTGATGGAAACAACAGGGTTAGCCGATCCCGCACCGATTATTCACACGTTACTCAATGATGAGGATTTAAAAGGATTATTCTATTTAGATAACGTGATCACCACGGTTGACGGCGTGTATGGTTTGCAACAACTTGATCTTCATTATGAAACGGTCAAACAATCGGCGGTTGCTGATGTGTTGATTATCACCAAGACGGACTTGGTTGAACCCGATCATCTGCTTGCCCTAACTCAGCGATTACAAAAACTCAACCCCGCGGCGCGTACCTTGCGAAGTGGACAGGGCGAATTGGAAATTGATCAACTGTTTCATAGCAAATTGTACGATCCTTGTACCAAACATTTGGATGTACAACAATGGTTACAGGCAGATGCCTATCGTGCTGCGCCCATTCTGCAACTTAACTCACTGAAATCAAAGAGTTTCACCAACGACCATATTCGCCACGACGATTATATTCGCTCATTTTGCATTGACTATGATGATCCCATCAGTTGGACAGTATTAAATCGTTGGTTTCAACAATTGACGGCATTGCGTGGTAAGGATTTATTGCGTACCAAGGGCATTGTTTATACACAAGAAACCGAACTTCCTGTGTTAGTGCAAGGCGTACAACATATTTTTCAACCGCCGACCACGTTGGAAAAATGGCACATCGACCCGCCCCGTTCGCAGATTGTTTTTATCACCCGCAATATTGAAAAACCCGTGTTAGAAAAAATGCTTGAAGTATTGATTCACAGCAAAACTTACGTTGAATCGGTTGCAGCGGCATTAATTTTATTGCAAAATGCGGCATAGCCTATTGACATTTGCCCGCGTTTGCTCTAAAAATAACCTCTCTCGAACAACTTAGGTTTACATTTCCTTGAGTCACTTTACACTGAGTATCTTGCTAGGTTTATTGGTCTTTCTGATTCTCTGCTCCGCTTTCTTTTCAGCCTCAGAAACCAGTATGATGGCAATCAATCGCTACCGTTTACGTCATCTGGCGGCAAAAAAACACAAAGCTGCTTTAAGAGTGAGCCAATTGTTAGAACGTCCCGACCGTTTGATTGGCGTGATTTTATTAGGGAACAACTTCGTCAATATTTTGGCTTCTTCTATTGGCACAGTTATTTTCGTTGAACTGATGGGCGATGCCGGTATCGCAGTAGCGGCAACAGTGCTGACTGTGGTTATTCTGATCTTTGGCGAAGTCACTCCGAAAACCATCGCTGCCCTGTATCCTGAAAAAATTGCGTTTCCCACTTCTCTTCTCATCCGTCCGTTGCTCACCCTCCTTTATCCGCTCGTTTGGTTACTCAATACCTCCTCCAACGCCCTCATTGGTTTTTTAGGGATTTCTCACCAGAGGGACGCACAACATTTAAATGCCGATGAGTTGCGTGCTGTGGTGCACGAGTCCGGTGGATTGATTTCCAGTAATCATCAAAAAATGTTATTGGGAATCTTAGATTTAGAAAATGTCAGCGTTGAAGATATCATGGTGCCACGTCATGAAATTGTAGGGATTGACATTGAATCTTCGTTAGAAACCATTACCGAACAATTGGCAAATTGTCAACATACGCGGCTGTTGTTGTATCGCGAAAGCATTGACAACGTGCTTGGCATGATTCACACCCGCAAAATTTTAAGACTGTTTAATAATCAAGAACTTTCTAAAGAATCGTTATCGCACTCAGTCAAGGAATTGTATTTTATTCCCGAAGGTACGCCGCTGAACACTCAACTCTTGAATTTTCAACGCCATAAACAACGCATTGGCTTGGTAGTCAATGAATATGGTGACATTCAAGGTTTGGTGACATTGGAAGATATTTTGGAAGAAATTGTTGGGGAATTTACTACCACACCCGACGCACTCAGTCCGAATTTTCATCTACAACCAGACGGCAATTTTCTCATTGATGGCAGCATTACCGTGCGTGAATTAGCGCGAGTGATGAAATGGAATTTACCGACAGAAGGTCCCAGAACTTTGAATGGCTTGATTTTAGAATACTTAGAAATGATCCCAGAAACAGGCACCAGTTTTTTATTAGAAGGACATCCAATAGAAATTGTGCATGTCGCGAACAACGCTGTGAAAATGGTGAAAATCTTTCCTCATTATCACAAAGTTAAATCAAAATAGGAGTTACGCAGTTAAAAACTGAAAATTAGGTTTAAACTGCATAATTCCCAAATAAAAATTATCCTGACTCAAAAGACTTCTTGCAAAAGTTCGATACTGAAAAACTCTTATTGTTCTAAATCAGTCTATTGACTTTAGTTATGTAACAGTTGACAACGGTCTAAACAAATTTCTTCACTGTTACATTTCTGCTGAACCCGGTTGAACATTGCTGATCTACCGTCCCAACAA
>DYNO01000270.1 GCA_020721025.1 Thiomargarita sp.
ACGAAAATAGAAACAGCTTAATCTACATGGCTTAAAGATGTCAAATCGGTTCTATGATGAGAATTTGCAAGCAGCAAGGGAAGTTTAGAAAAACTAAAAATTGAAATCAGATAAAAGTATTCTATTGACTTTATTCTAAAAATTTCGTGAATTTTACTTTAAACCGAAGAAAAGCTCTCAATCCTGAAAATCCTAGTCCAGACCCAAATACTGCGGTTCTCGGTGGAATCTCACATGTTATCGGCACAAAATTTAGCAAAACGCTACAAATCTCGTACCGTCGTCAAAGATGTCAGCCTAAATGTTACTCACGGCGAAGTCGTTGGATTATTAGGACCCAATGGCGCGGGCAAAACCACCTGTTTTTACATGATTGTGGGCTTGGTTACTTGTGACACGGGACACATCTATTTGAATAATCAAGATTTAACCCCCTATCCCATGCACCTGCGCGCTCAAATGGGACTGAGCTATTTGCCCCAAGAAGCTTCGATCTTTCGTAAATTAACCGTTGCCCAAAATGTGATGGCAGTGTTGGAAGTCCAAAAACAGTTAAATAAATTACAACGTCAGCAGCGACTCTCGGAATTACTTGAAGAATTACACATTTCGCATTTGCATGACACTTTGGGCATGAGTTTATCCGGGGGAGAACGGCGGCGGGCAGAAATTGCACGGGCATTGGCGGCGGAACCGCGATTTATCCTGTTAGATGAACCTTTTGCAGGCGTTGATCCGCTCTCAGTGATCGACATTAAGCGTATCATTTCTCATTTATGTGGATTAAACATTGGAGTGTTAATTACGGATCATAACGTGCGAGAAACATTAGATATTTGTCATCGCGCCTATATTGTGAATGATGGTCATTTGATCGCCGAAGGCACGCCAGAAAGTATTTTACACAATGCCCATGTGCGTGAAGTTTATTTAGGACATAATTTTCGACTGTAAAACCATGAGCTTAAAAAATACCTTAATAGACATCGTAACTCATTTACTTGATTGGGAAAAGAAAGGATTAAATGAAGCCCAAACGCGTCAAGTGATTATTTTGCGAATTTTAGCGGAGTTAGGTTTTAATATTTGGCAACCGTTTGAAATTATTGCCGAAGAAAGCACCAATAGTAACAATTATCGTCCAGATTTTGTCATCAAGCTGCAACGCGACTGTTTTGTCATTGAAGCCAAAGCGTTGGGTAAAGCATTGAGCGATTCTGATGTAGAACAAGCGATTAACTATGTGAATAGCAAGGGGTTACGCTGGGCAATTTTAACCAATGGCAAAGAGTGGAAATTTTTCGACAATGATCTACGTGGGGCAGCGAGTCAACGTTTAGCATTTGATTTTTCACTGCAAAAAATAGAAACAGAATCGGCTGTTAAATATTTTGAACAATTGCTCAGTCCCAAAATTTGGCGACAGGAACATGCCGCAGAGTTGGTTGCTGATGCGATTCGTTTGATTCAATTGCAAAAAAAGTTAGATGAGTTGATACTGAGCATTTATTCATCGACTCCCGCCGGTTTGCAGAAAGCGATACAAAATGAATTAACAACGGAAGAACAAAGATTCGCATCACAGTATTTTGATCTCATTGCTGAAGCGTTTTCTATTGATATTACAGCGATATCCGAATCAAAAGTGATTAATTCGCCCTTGATTGCGTCTCAGCTGGTTGAATCAGACATTTTGCAACGTTTACGTGATAAATTGCTGCAATTGATGGCTGTGCCAGAAAAAAATAGGCGGGGAACGGTTATGGTGCAAATTCGTGAATACGAGGTGTTAAATGTCAGTTGGCAACAGTTACATACTGCGCTGGCTGAGTTATTGATTGATTTACATCGAGAATCTGAATTAACCCTGACTGATAGCAAAAATCTGCACAGCTACCCAGAATCTTCCTACAGTCAATTGAGCAATGGTAAGTTTTTATTAGCGCACTTGAGACCAAGCGATCATGTAAAAAGAGTCAATAAGCTGTTAAAAATGCTCAATATTCCAGAACAATCGCTCACGGTGAATTACAAAGAAGAAAGTTATTTGTTACCAGAATCGCGGTGATTGGCGCGTTTTGGTAAACTCCATGAAGTAAGCCAATCAAGCAATTTATGTTAAAGTGTTGCGATGCCCATATCAATATTTTTCTATGGAATTTATCACTATTGGAACCAAACCGAATCAGATGGATATATGGCAAGAATTTTTAGTCGCATTGGCGTTATTATTGGTTATTGAAGGTATTTTACCGTTTCTCAATCCTGCTCATTGGCGTGACACGATGCGTAAAGCAAGCGAATTGTCGGATGAAAGTGTGCGTTGGTTGGGGCTATTGAGCATGGTTTTCGGAATTATTTTGTTATATTGGGTACATTAATGCAATATCAAGATTACTGGTTACTTCCATCGGGTATTACGGAAATTTTGCCTGAAGAAGCTGCCCTATTAGAAGATTTACGCCGTAAATTGCTGGATTTGTATGCGCGTTGGGGTTATGAAATGGTGATTCCCCCGATGATCGAATATGTCGAATCTTTGTTGGTCGGCGGTGGTAAGGCTTTGGATTTACAAACATTTCGTTTGACTGATCAGTTGACCGGGCGCATGATGGGGGTGCGTGCCGATATGACTCCACAAGTCGCACGGATTGATGCACATCATCTCAAACGGGATGTCCCGACGCGATTGTGTTATTGGGGAACGGTGCTGCATACGCGTCCGAATAATTTTGCCGGTTCGCGCTCACTGATGCAGGTTGGGGCAGAACTTTACGGTTACAAAGGGGTATCCAGCGATATTGAGGTGCTTGCCTTGATGTTGGAAACGTTGCGGGTGGTGGGATTGACTGAATTTCATCTCGATGTCGGACATGTGGAAATTTATCGCAGTTTGGTCAATCAAGCACAATTAGATGCAACGCAGGAAATTCAACTGTTTGATGCGATTAAGCGTAAGGCTGCGGTTGAATTGGCTGAATTATTAAAAACTTGGCGCGTAGAAACAACGTTAGCAATTATGTTAAATAGTTTAATTCATTTGCACGGCGATAACAGCGTGTTGACCGAAGCGCGACAGCAATTCAAAACCGCTCCCGCCGCGGTGCATCACGCATTAGATGAATTAGAACAATTACATGCAGCGTTAGACCATACGCCCTTGCATTTTGATCTCGCGGAACTGCGCGGTTATAGCTATCACACGGGAATTGTGTTTGCTGCCTATATCGACAAGCATGGTGAAGCGATTGCCAAGGGGGGACGCTATGATGACATTGGTAAAATTTTTGGACGGGCGCGTCCGGCAACAGGATTTAGTACCAATTTGCGTACCTTGGTGACTTTTACCCCAGCTCCGCCGAAGCAATTAACACGCATTTTCGCTCCCTATTCAACTTCGCCCAGTTGGATGGCAAAAGTACAGGAATTACGTTCACAAGGGGAAATTGTGATTTGTGGATTGCCGCAACAAGTGGGAGATGCAAAAATGATGGAGTGCACCAGAGAACTGCACCAAACAGGGAATGATTGGCAAATAATTGACATTTAACGCTTTGCCAACCAATCCGCCTTCCTAG
>DYNO01000002.1:0-22451 GCA_020721025.1 Thiomargarita sp.
ATTTAAATGCTGCAATCAATTTATATTCCTATGAAAATAGGAACTGAATAACTATCGTAGTTAAGTAGTTATAGTCGCGACCCGTATCAGCGAGACTTTAAACGCACGGAAGAGCAGTGTCAGACTCAGTGTATCGAGCTTCTGTGTTGACGACGTGAATAACATTTGTTTTCCTACAAATGATTTAAGATCACTATAGAATATGAGCTTATCCCCATGAAATTCATAGACTACGTTAAGTTGAATCACATTTTTAAGTCTGCTTAAATTGTTTTTTTTGCTGTCAGTCCCGACAAGTTTCAGCGGGACTTTAATCGCCCGTCATAGTGACCGTAAGACTTGAGTCATCAATCAGTTGCGAAAATAGTTTGATACGACGGGAATATCACTGATAATCATTTTCATTCTCTTTGTTAATGATTGTCAATGGTTTAGAAGCTGCGAGAGTAGATCGAGATTATAACAAAGTTCGTGGAATTTTTCTACGGGATTTGTCGATTTCGACCTCAATTTTTAGTCATTATCTATTAACAATTTACATTCGTTAATCATCTTCTCTATCTTCTGTGAGAGATGAATCACGAAAAAGGAACGGAAAACTATGTCTGAATTTCACCAAGAACTTGATGCCTCTGGTTTAAACTGCCCCCTGCCCATTCTCCGCGCGAAAAAAGCAATCGGTGCGTTAGAAGCCGGTCAAGTGCTCAAGATTATCGCCACCGATCCGGGTTCTGTAAAGGACTTTGACGCATTCGCCAACCAAACCGGTAACGAGTTGTTAAGCTCCGCCGAAGAAGGTGGCAAGTATGTTTTCTTTATTAAAAAGAAGTCATAACGCAGGATAACAACAATTATGTCCGATACTAAAAAACTTGCGATTATTGCCACCAAAGGAACTCTTGATTGGGCTTACCCCCCTTTCATTCTGGGTTCAACCGCTGCTGCATTGGGTTATGATGTGCAGATATTCTTCACTTTCTACGGCTTGCAATTGTTGCGTAAGAAATTGAAGTTACAGGTCAGTCCGTTGGGAAATCCGGGGATGCCCATGCCCATGCCAGTACCCGTGTTGATTCAAGCCTTGCCGGGAATGCAAAGTATGATGACTAGCATGATGAAGAGCAAGATGAAATCCAAAGGTGTTGCCAGCATTGAGGAATTACGCAGCTTGTGTCTGGAAGCGGATGTCAAAATGATTGCCTGTCAGATGACGGTTGATCTGTTTGAATTCAATACCAAAGAGTTTATTGATGGGATTGAATACGGCGGAGCGGCGACATTCTTTGAATTTGCAGGTGAATCTGATATTTGTTTGTACGTTTAATCCTGCTTTGTTCTGAACCATCATTTGCATAGTCATTAGTCCGATTTTCATCATAACAGTGATTGTTATGGAAATTATGCTAATTCAGTGAATGATGGTTTAGACGATTTTTACAGAAGCGACAGCAAACTTATTTCACATTAATCGAAATTTTGTGATGCTATTTCAGACAATTATCTGAACCGTCATTGATTTAATGAACATCATTGAAGCTGTCATTAAAAAAATTTGGGTTCAGATTTCAGTGACATGTCCCGAAGTCAAGTTACGGAATAATTTTTAACCGTCCATCTTTCTTCGCTCCAGAACTTTCATTCACCACTTTGTTTTTCTTAATGAAGCTAATAATTTCATTGCGATAAACTAAACCGGTGTCATTTTTCGGCAATATCGTCAGATCATAACCAATCACTGCGTCTGGCAGACCTGCGCCCACTTTCTTGCCGTTCCAACCTTCCCCACCACGCAATGACACGTAATCGCCAAATGCCACATTAAACGTTTGGGTCAATACGCTGTCAATCGGCTGTCCTTTCAACAGGATATCTTGTGCCACCGCTTGCATTGCATCGCCATTCAACTTAATGGTGTAAGTCAAACCGCTGGAAAAATGTAAGAAGCCGCGTGAGATGTAGGTCGAAAGGTCAATCGGTGTTTGACTGCTAACCAATTCTTCCGGACGCACTAACCGTTGTGCATTGCTCATCAACATATCCTTGATTTGTTGCCCTGTCATCTGCGCGACCACAATCATATCGGCATAAGGCATCACACTGTACCAATCGTTGAAGGTAATTTGCGTATTCGGTTGCACGCCGCCGTTCAGACCAGAAGCATTAAATGCAGCAATATCGACTACTTGACTTTTACCTTGCCGAGCAGGAAAATCAACACTTTGCGCCACAATCGCATCGTTCATGAAATTCGCAATCAAGGTTTCGCCAAGATAACGATCTGCATAGGTTTTCGCGGTGGTCAAATCTTCAGAACTACCTGATTCGCCGAGCACTTCTTTCAATTTATCACTCAACAGCACGTACAAGGGTTGCATGACTGTTTGTTCAAAATCGGCATTAAAATCAGTGTCATGCTCCAATGTAGCATAAGTGGGATCGTCGGATTTGATGGTATCATTACGTTTCTTCAAGGGAATCAGGCGGGCACTCAAATTGGAACGCATTAAGCCTCGTGGCGTTTGATACAAGGAAAAAATCGCTTCACCCAAATTGCTGGCTTTCGCACCGGCTTCCAAAATAGGCACTGCGTCACTCAACGTATCCAATCCTTTTTCATTCAATTTCAAGTGCATGTGTCCGCCAACCACCAGCGCAGGTTTGACGGTTGATTTTGCCACTGTGCTTGCAATTTCTACGTCGCCCACGTCGAGTTGATGCCGGATTTCTCCACCAATTTTACCGTTATAACCGACATGCGATAAAACCACGATAACATCTGCAAAAGGTTCAATATATTGGACAGTGCGTTCCAGCGTTTTCAACAAATCTCCCGAAGTAAAGTTTGGATCATCCTTTTGTCGCAATAACGTTTCTTCTTGCGTGGTGATCCCAATCAATGCGATGCGTAACCCTTTTGCCACTCCAACAACGGCGGGAAAATAGAGCGAATTCAAATGCGTTGAGCCGTACAAATTCGCAGATAACACGGGAAAAGTGGCATTGGTTTGAATAGATTTTGCCAATAACGTTGTACCCCGATCCACTTCATGATTTCCAATCACTGCGGCATCCAAACCGGCTTCAGAATAGGCGTGATAGGCGGGATCAATTTTGAATGTATTGACATCGTAACCCCATAATTCATCAAAAGGTGTTCCGATATGATCATCGCCTGCGGACACGAATAACACCACTTCATTGTCTGCTGCCTTGCTCTTCGCATCTCGCACAATTTTTTCCATCTGCGAAAAGTAATGGGTATCGCCCTTGGTTTTATGAGGAACTTGCAAGGTATTGTGTAAGTCGTTGAAATGATAAATCCGCAAAGTGATCTGTTGACCTACCGTTAATTGTAATTTTGGTGCAACCGTTGCGTCGTCAATCCGCAATTCTTTTGGTTTTTCATCAGTCATATTGACCAAATCACCATTCAAGGTATAAAGTTCGCTAAAAGCACCCTTGCTATTTGGTGAACTCTTTTTGAAAATGACGGGATTGGTGCTGTCTAAAGCATAATGACTTTGATATTGCCAATACAGACCATCTGGATCAGCAAACATGCGTAACTTAGCGATATGTTTGGTATTTTCCATCACGCCAGACAATGGCAAGGTCAAATCCAAATTGTGATCCGCAACGGCGCAACTGGTCGGCGACCAATCACAGGTGCTGGGCGTGGTACGAGCGAGTTTCCAATACATGCCTTCTGCGGGCGCGCCAAGTGGAGGCAGGACATAATTTAAATCGACATTCCAACGATGATCACCAATGATCATACATGAAATAGAAACATTGGCAGTTTGAGCGTCAAAACTGGGTGTGGGACAAGTGGCGGCATTAACTTGTGTGTTCAATAAGATAACTGCAAATAAGACTGATTTTACACAATTTCCTAGCATACAACCCCCATATTTTAAGTTTAAAGATGGCGCAAAATTCATTATAGCAGAATGTGATTATCTTTTATCTTTGTGAGAACTTGATGACAATCTATTTCGCTAGTTGTCAACCTTACTTGACTTGTTGAGACATTGCCAAATTGTTGATTTAGCTCCATAACCAACGTTTCAACCAAGAAGTGCGCAACTTAGAAGCGGTGTTAAACTCACGTAACAATTGAGAAAAATAACCACCACCTTGATAAATGCGTACCCGATTCATTACCGTCGCAACCACCGGGGGAGACAATCGCTCAATCAGATGGGTCGCCCGTTTCAATTCGCCCGATATTACCCGTTCCGCCTCAATAATCAATAAGATACCATCGGTAATTTCCGCGAACAATTCCGTATCGGCTGACAACAACACTGGCGGCGCGTCAAGCAAAATTAACGAATAAGTTTGGCTCAGGCGTTCTAATACCGCCGGTAATCTGCCAAAAGTGACTAAATGCCGGGTTTGACTCAAACCCACTGGTAAACGCTCTGGTAGCCTGTCGGTCGCCGGAACAATGAGATGTTCTGGGGATTCTATGATGGTCTGATTTAATAAATTATTCAAGCCTTTATTCGGATCAATCCCTAAATAACGCGCATCGGGTTTAAATGCGTTAAGTTCCACTGCCAAGGTGCGCACACCCAATTCATTCAAAACTTTAGCAAGCTCTAATGTCAAAGTGGTGGTGCCACCGCCCGGCTTAACCGAAGTCAGGGTAAAGTAACGATTATCATGCTGACGACGATCCCGATCTAAAGTCAATGCCAAACGCCGCAGTTGATCAAGGGCAAATTGTCGAGAGGATGGATTATTGCGCTCCAAAATCCAAGCCAATGGCGCAAATCCAAGAATTTTATGAATTTCTGCGGGAGTGCGTAAGCGTCTGTCCATGATATCAAGCAAAAATGGCACGCCCAATCCCATGCCTAATACGCCCGCAATCAATACCACTGCTAATTTCACAGCATTGCTGCCCGATGGTTGTAACGGAGGTTTGGCTTCGGTATAAAGTCGCACAAATCCGGGTGCTTCTGACTCAATGCTTAAAAAATCGACCCGATCATTAATCGCTTCTAACTGCTTGTAAGCTCGATCAATATCGCGTGTGTAGGTCAAAGCCTCATTATAGCGAGTGGCATAATGCGTGGCTTGCTGCCGTTGCGTTTCGACCTGTTCAGTTAAGGCTTTTTCCACCTGCTGGGCTTGATTCACTTTCGCTTGATACTTACCTAACAATGCGTTACGAGTCTCTTCCCAAAGTTTTTCTTCCGCCGCCTTCAAATCTCGGTCAATTTTGGCGATTTCCTGCTCGGTTTTCTTACGCGCCGGATGCTCAGGAGTTAAAGTAAGAATTTGCGTGGTTAATTCTTCCCGTCGTTTGACTAAGGATGATTTAAAATCTTTCAAAAGCGGATCGGCATTCACAAGTTCATAAACCAATGAATTTAAAGTCGCTTCACCCTTTAAACCTTCCTTCGTTTGCAGAGAATCCAACAAGGCTTCCGCTTCCACGCGATGACGTTGAGCCTCAGTCGCGGCGGCGGTGCTTTGAATCAAGATATTGTCGTAAGGATTGAGGCTATCCTCTTTAAACGTGGTGACTCCCAATTCATTGCCAATATTCATGCGTAAGTTGCGTAATTTGGGAATGTAGTTGAGTAATTCGTCACGTTTTTGTTTAAGCCAATGAATTCGCTCATTACTTTCAAAAAATATTGAAGACTGCGTTTCTTTCAAATAAGCACGCATCACCGCGTTCAGCACCACGTCTAAACCGTCGGGATTTTTGGAATTTAAGCTCACGGTCACAAACGAAGTGGAACGCGGCTTGGCATCCACCACCATCGAAGCGCGCAATCGCCCTACCGCAGCCTCAATAGATTCATTGGGTTGCATCCATTTGGTTTTGACTTCAGGAATGCTTAACACCCGATGCAATAACTGAAGATTGGTGATTAACCGTGATTGTTGCTCAGTAAATAACACGTATTCATTGGCATTTAAATCAAGGGTGCGATCCGTAATCAGATTGTTGACGAATTTAGGCGACACGATAACGGAGGAAATTGTGGTATAGACAAACGATAGTTTCCATAAAAATAGCGGCACTGCGACTAACGTTCCTAGCATAATCAATAAGATAACTAGAAAAAGATAGCGACGTAAAATCACCAGCGGCTTAAAACGACCGGTCGATACAGTGGGTTGTTCTTGCAACGAAGCTGATGACATTATTCGACACCTGAATTTTCGAGAAGTTTTTGATTAATTTCGTCTTGTTGCTTTTGTAATGCTGCACGATCACTTTCAATTTTGTCTTGTTCGTTTTCTATCCGCCGCAACCGTACATTGGCACGAATATTTTCAACGTTCGCGTAAATATTGAGCAACGTGCTGAATGGATTCAATATTTGAGTCACATAGGTAATATCACGAATGGTATTGGTTGGCACGTACAAAATATCGCCTTCTTGCAATGCAACATTCAATTGCGTTTGCCCTTTCAACAATGCGTCTAAATCAAATTGTTGATTGCTGCCCTGTTGCAGTCGTATCACGTTGATTTTACTTGGCGCGGCATCTTCCGTAGGACCGCCGGCTTTAGAAAGAGCTTCTAAAAATGACATATTCGGAGTAAGCGTGAATGCACCGGGATGGCTGACCGCGCCCAACACGTAAACCAAACGTTCCTCCAAATCAGGCACATAAACAATATCATTGCGCTGTAATTTGATGTTGAGCGATAAATCTTTGCCGGTGAGCAAGGGTTCTAAACCAATCCATGCCACTTTGTCGCGCCCACGAAATACCGCACAACGGGTATATGGCAAGGTTTCGCCGCTGTCTGCCTTGCGAGTGCTGGACAATCCGCCGGCTAATGCGATAGATTCCAATAAGGTAGGCGCGGTGTTGCCAAATTGCACTTCGCCGGGCTTGACCACGCGACCCAACACTAAAATTCGGTTGGAGGCATATTTATCAACGCGCACGGTGGTTGTTAAACTTTGATAATAAGGTGCTAACTTGGTTTTAATCGCTTGGGCGGCTTGTTCTCGTGATAAATCAACTGCTTTGAAGGGTCCCACCAATGGCAGTGTAATTCGTCCATCGGGACCAATGGTATGTGCGCCGGACAGTTCGGGATAGCCCCAAGTTTCAATCGTCACCTGATCGCCCGCGCCCAAACGATAGTCACCATCATCTTTGACTTCAGATTCAAAGTTTAACAACGGTTGACTGGGGGTGGGAGTGAACGCGGCACGCGGTTCTGGCAATTTGAAGTTTGGTGGAATTTCTAGCTTTGTTGGGGTTGAACAGCCATTGAGAATGAGGAGAATTCCCCAACCTAACCACCAAATCTGTAAATAATTATGATATAGACTCATCATGAGGTTGCTACTGTTGAATTTATTTGAGCGAGAGTGAATGCTGGGTCAAATCTGCCAATGCTGCTGTTTTATCTGCATAAATGGCAAAAAGACGATGTAAATCTGTGAGTGTCAGCAATTCGTGTACTATTTCATTGGGATTTAAAAGCACCACCTCTCCATCAGTTGATTGTACGAGCTTCGACATGATCAACAATACTGATAAACCATGAATATCAATCTGTTGTAATTCAGTCAAATCAATCAACCACGATGTTGAATGAAGGATGACGATTTGGTGCAATTGTTGCGTGACATGAGCGACATCATGATGCATCAAATTTCCAGAAAATTCAAGTATATGCACATTTCCTACCGTGCGATGCGTTAATTTCATGACAGGGGGCTCATTCGTATCTCATTCAATTTAAGCACGAGACGTGATTCGTTGCTGTTCTAAGCGATCAATTGCATTCATCAATATCACATAAATTCCTAGCCAAGTCAACATGATAGATATCTGCACTGTGGGAGACGAGAAATTTGCGATGATCGCTGACAAGGCGCAAGCAAACATTAAACCATATTCGCAAAGCACGGTGCGTTTGTGTCCCCAACCTAACTGTACAAGTCGTTGATAATAATGGGTTCGATGGGCTTGCCAAATTTTTTCGCCCCGTCCCAAACGTCGCAATAATGTCACGGTAGCATCAACGATGAAGGGGGAAAATAATAAAATGGCAATCCATAGAGGAAAAATACCGGCTTGATTGCCCCACAAACTGAATGCCGCAGCGAGCAATCCCAAACTGGATGAACCGACATCACCCATAAAAATTCGCGCTGGGGGAAAATTGAACACGAGAAATCCAGTAGCAGCACTGGCAACCAATAAATTCAAGACAGTAAAAGAAATATCGTTGGACAACCATCCCAAAAGAGCAAAACTTCCAAATCCCATCACTGCCATGCCTCCAGCAAATCCATCCATTCCATCCATAAAATTGTATAAGTTAATCATCCATATCACAAAAAGGAGCGATAAAATAACTTGCCAAAATGAGGATAATTGCAACTGAAGGTCAGCAAAATTGATAGTTTCAATCCACAGATCAGTTTGAAATAAAAGTAAAAGTGCTGTAGAAAAATGTACTAATAAGCGATATTTGGCAGCCACAGTGCGATAGTCATCTAATAGCGAAATTGCTGCTACTGCGAACACCGCCGCGCCAATCCATAAAATATATTTATTCTGTGGAATAAAAACCATCAGAGCAATAATGCTGGTCAAAATAAATGCAACCAACATGGCAATTCCCCCGCTCAATGGGGTAGGTTGTTGATGCAAGGAACGGGCGTTTGGAATATCTATAATGTAAATAAAGGCTTGAGGGCGACTGAGATGTTGAGTCAACAGTGCAGAAATCATAAATGCGACGGTCGTCAATGCCATCAAAAAAACTACCAACATATTTCACCTATAATTTGATTAGCTATCTATGAGAGATGCAAAATTTTAGCCGGTTCAACTCAGACGGCTGTCACAGACAGCCAGCGTCACATTATAGACGATTTTTATGTTAAGTTCATACAGTTAAAAAAACGTGCTGGGCAATTTAACGAACATTTTAAATTAGTTAAAAAGTTAAATTTGAGCATTGGGATTCTATGATTGATTTTCATTTTATTTGGTAAGATTAAGAATTTTACTGTAATAGTTAATTGATTTAACAATTGAGATTTAAAGGCTGCTTTGAATTTAAATAGATATAGTTAATAAGACTATCAGCCCACGACACGATCCGGCGGGACTCTAAATGCACGTAAGAAAACTGGTGGAAGCGGGTCTAAGACTTGAGCAATCAAGCAGTTGTGTTGACGACGCGAACAAAGTGAGAATCATTCGCACATCTTGTGTTAATGTTTATTAACTTTTTAGGATTAGAATATTCTACGCCGCTTCGTTGTGAAATGCAACAACCCTATTTTTCTGATTTAATCGGATTGGGGTGAGTGAGATATCTGTAAATTAAGGAGAAATTTGAACCGAATCCCAGCGTAAAATTAAAATTCAATAAAGTTGCTGTTTTATTGTTCTCAATCAGAACGCATGGGATTGATAGGCAGGATTGTGAGAATCATGCTTCGAGAAAATGTAGATAAAGCCTCAAACAGGGTAACTCATTAAAATTAGAGAAATATTTAACATTTCACTGCTACACACTGGACCAATTAACTTGATAAATTTCAACTGGCTTTTTCTGTTTTCTTCCGAGCGGCATCAGCCTTACGTTTTGCAATGGCGGCAGCTTTTTCAGCGGCTTCCCGATCAAGGCGTTGCTTGCGTAATTCTACTAATTTTTTCGTTTCTTCGTTTTTATGAATGGCACGTTGCTGATCAGCTAATTCGCTTTTTGCGTAGTTAAAATATTGAACTAATGGAATATGTGAGGGGCACACGTAAGAACAACAACCGCACGCAATGCAATCCACCAAGCCAAATTCCGTGGCTTTGTCCAATTTATCACTACGAATATGAGCCGCCATTTGCAAGGGCAATAAACCACAGGGGCAGGCATCAACACAACTTCCACAGCGAATACAAGGCATGGGTTGCTGTTCGCTGACTTCTTTGGCGGTCAGGGCTAAAATGCCGCTCGTTCCCTTGACCACTGGTACGTTTAAATCGGGTACCACATAGCCCATCATGGGTCCACCCATCACCACACGTGCCGGTGCTTGCTCAAATCCACCCGCAAATTCAAAAACATCCGATAATAATGTACCAATGGGTACTTCAATATTGCGAGGCTGTTTGACTACGCCCCCGCTGACGGTAATCACACGAGAAACTAACGGTTGTCCGAATCTGACGGCTTTATGAATGGCATAAACAGTACCTATATTATGGACTAATGCCCCGACATCGGCACTGCGTCCATCAGAAGGAACTTCTACTCCCATCAAGGTTTTGATCAAATGTTGTGCAGAACCCATCGGATAGAGCGCGGGCACCGCTACCACTTTGATATCAGCGCGATGCCGACACGCCAAACGCATGGCTGCAATGGCTTCCGGTTTATTATCCTCAATCCCAATCAATGCCCGTTCCACTTGGGTTGCGTGGAGCACAATTCTAATACTATCAACAATTTGCTCAGGACGTTCCCGCATCAAGCGATCATCACACGTCATGTAGGGTTCGCATTCTCCCCCATTGATAATAAATGTATGAACCTTGCTGCGCCGACTGAGCCGTAATTTCACCACCGCCGGAAAAGTCGCCCCACCCATGCCCACAATGCCTGCTTGTCCAACTTTATCAATCATTTGTTCCGCTGACATACCAAATGGATCAATAGGCATGACATTATCAAGCCAACGATCTTCGCCATCAGATTCAATCACAATGGTTAAAATCGGCAAACCTGACGGATGCGGTGCGGTATGAGGCGTGATCGCGATAACTGTGCCAGAAGTGGGGGAGTGAATTGGCGCGGAAATATTCCCCTGCCCATGCGCCAGTAATTGCCCCTTCCAAACACGATCACCCACGTCCACTTCAGGCACTGCGGGATTACCCGAATGTTGTTGCACTGGAACGTAAAGACGTTTCGGCATAGGCATCACGTTGATTGGCAAGGCATTACTTTCTGCTTTACGGGCAATGGGATGAACGCCTCCCACGATAGGTTTATGAAAATTAAATAGTTTCATGATTTTATCTCCTGACACGATAATACAAACGTGTAAGATAACTAGAAGGTGTGGGGCGCGACGGCGGATAATTGCAACCCTAAGCACGAATCATGCCGCTAGATTTTTTTTCAGAAATTATTTGCTAATCATGAAGTTACTCGATTCATCATTACAAATTCATTCATCGCTTTGTATTTGATGGGCTGAGATAAAACATGGTTTTGTAGGGATTGCGACAATGATTGTTTGAATGATGTCTGGCTCAGAGTTCACGGAATTTACGAATTTTTTGAATATAATCAATGAGATATTGCTTTCGCTCATCTTTAACCTCTTGTTTAGACAGTTTTTTGTAATCGTTTGCGAAATCAACCGGTTGAAAATATTGATTCAATTTACCAACCAGATGAAATCTCAATGAAATTTTAAAACTGTCCGAACAATTGTTTAACGTGATTCTAGAACTTCTGATTCAGACAAATAGAAAGTTATCATTGCTATTTATTTCGCTATCAGCACTTTTGCCAATGTAATGCCATTTTGTTGATAAATCACTTGATAACTCTTTAATTCTTGAAGAAAATGAGTTTTAGTCAATACCAATTCTCCATCTAACGGCTCCCGACGCTCAGTGATTCTCCCGCGATACACACTAAAACTCGGTGTATGCAATTTCCACATCACCGCGTTTTCCTCAAATTGCTGTGAAATCAACGCTGCTTGCTTGATCGGTTGTTGCTGCACTGTCGCAATAATGGGTAAAATGAATCCTGCCAATATCAAATTAGTCAAGATGCCACTAAAGATCAATTGATGGTAAATAGCAAATTTTTTAGTCAATGCAAAATAAATAATGATTAACAATGAGATAACAATGATAATATAGTACAATGGCGAAAAATATTGCAACGGATTATTTAACATCGCCTGTATGAAAACATCTTGAATTTTCGGCAAATTAATCACTAAAATCGCGGGGAGGGCAAGTAACAGCATCAGAAATAAAAATGGCGGCAATAACCAAATTTTTCTGTGTGCTGTGCCGATGTGTATCGCCATCAAAATAAATAACGGTGGATAGCCATAAATGAGATAATGTGGCAATTTGGTTGCAGACAGGGAGAAAAAGATAAAAACAAAGCTGAACCACAAGAGTAAGTACCGTGAAAAATCATCTTTAATCAATTGCTTCCATTGCATTAACGTATAGATCAACACGCCAGTATAAGGTAAAACGCCCAGCAAAACAACGGGCACATAATACCACCACGCACCCTGATGACCTTCCATTGCCTGCTGAAAGCGTGCGACATTATGATGCAGAAAAAAGCCTTGTAAAAATCCGTCCCCCTGCTTCCAATATTGCAATAAATACCAAGGCAATGCGATGAGGGCGAACAATATCCATGCGGTTAAATTTCTTACCATTTTTAACCAAGTTCGCCATTGTCCCGCCAATATGCAGTGCAATAAACTGACGAACGCAGGAATTACCACCGCAACGGGTCCCTTGGTCAAAAAACCGAATCCCATGCACAATGCAGTAAGATAAAGATATTCGCGTTGCCGACTGTGCAAAAATTGGTATAAATTCAACATACTGGCGGTGATAAATAAATTTAATGTCGCATCTGCGGTCGCCGCCTTGCCAATCAACGCAATTTCCATACTGGTTGCCATGAACAATGCCGCTAACCATGCAGTAGGTGCATTCACAATTTTTCGTGTTAAAACAAACACTATCCATACCCACAAGGTTGCCGCCAGCGCGGACGGGAATCGAAATGCAAACTCATTCACACCAAAACTTGCTACACTCGCGGCTTGCAACCAATAGATAAAAATCGGTTTATCGTGACGAGGCTGATGATTCAAATAAGTTGACAGAAAATCGCCGCGCAAAAACATTTCCCGTGTGGCTTGACTGAACGCACCCTCATCGACATCGAACAATGGAACTGAATGAATTTGATAGAAAAAACTGATAAATAATGCAAACGTCAGCAGAATAATGCGACCCGTGTGATGTTTAGACATAATGACTTTCGTATGGAAAAGTGGCATAGTTTAACAAATTAAAAACAGCGAATTCAAAATGATGACCCTTAAGAGCGAGTTTATAACAACATGTTGATTTACAAACAATTTAGTATTGAAGCCGCCCATCATTTACCCAATGTTCCAGAAGGACATAAATGTCGGCGGTTGCATGGTCATTCGTTTCAAGTGACAATTTACGCCGGCGATCAGATGGACGAACAATTAGGTTGGATTATGGACTTCGCAGACCTCAAAACCGCGTTTAAGCCCATTTTTGAACAATTAGACCACCACTATCTTAATGAAATCAATGGATTGGAAAATCCCACCAGTGAAAATTTGGCGCGCTGGATTTGGCAACGTCTGCAACCCAATTTGCCACAGTTACGGAAGGTTGAAATTAAGGAAACTTGTACCAGTGGTTGCATTTACTGTGGGGAAAATGAACAATGAAACAAGGTAACTTTTGGTTATTATTGCTCTTTTTTCTGAATATCCCTAACGGACAGACCGCGCAAGCTCCGGTAGAAATACTGGAAAATGTGTTGCATCATGTCGTAACGCTGGATAAACAAGTGAAAGCCGATAATCGTGAAGAAATTTTTAAGAAACTGGAATCCGAAGTTTTTCCTTATTTTTCATTCGATTATATGGCAGAATGGGTGGCGCGTCCGTTTGAACAGGAATTGTCAGCCACGCAATATACCCAACTCACTAGACAATTACAGGGATTATTTTTAACTCGTCTGCTGCAAGCATTAAGTCAGGGCGAATCTAATTCTCATTTCAAGACGTTAGCCCCGCGTCCCCACCTGCGCGCTCGTGAATTGGTGGTGACGGTACAAATCTATCAACAGCAAAAACTCGGTGCAGAACTGTATTTTCGCATTTATCGCAATAAAGAGGGCTGGAAGATATTCGATATGGTGATAAATCAAGAAAGTACGATGCAACATTTTCTCAATTATTTTCAGCAACAGGTCAAGCAAGATGGTGTAGTGGCGGTGTTTGGCAAATGAGCCGTTTTATCAAAATTGCGAAATAATGTAAATTCTATGATGAACTCTGTTGAAGCGGTGATTTTAGACAGTTTACGGGCAACTCTTGCGAGATACGCAACCGAAACGGTATGGATAGCCTACAGTGGTGGTATGGATTCTCACGTCCTGCTTGATGCCACAGTCACGCTACAATATGAATTACAAAAACAGCTACGTGTTATTCATATTCATCATGGATTACATTTACTTGCTGATAGTTGGGCGCGGCATTGTCAACAAATTTGTGTTACACTTCAAGTCCCGTGCGAAGTTATCTGGGTTCAGGTGAATACGCAACCCGGTGAAAGTATCGAAGCCCAAGCCCGCCTCGCCCGCTATGTAGCCCTGCAAACTTGTATGAGAAAGGACGAGGTTTTATTGACCGCACAACATCAGAATGATCAGGCAGAAACGCTGTTATTACAATTGTTTAGAGGGGCAGGTGTAGCAGGATTGGCAGCGATGCCCGCAGTCAGTCAATTGGGACTCGGTTGGTTAGTGCGTCCTTTTTTGAATATTGCCCAACAACAATTGCGACAATACGCACAGCAGAAAAATTTACAATGGATTGAGGATGATAGCAATCAAAATACCCGGTTTGATCGCAATTTTTTACGTCACGAAATCATGCCGCGTTTGCAATCCCGTTGGCAACAAATTCATGCTGTTCTGAGCCGTTCCGCCCAACATCAAGCTGAAGCCCAAGATTTATTAACTGAACTTGGAAATGAAGATTTAAGTCATTGTTTAAGCAAAAAATTTTATAACGCAATTTCTATCATAGAATTAAATCAACTCAGCGCAGCCCGACAACGCAATGTGATGAGAACTTGGTTAAAACAGTGTCATTTATCCATGCCTTCAACCCAGCAATTACACGCCATTTTGGACACGATGCAACACGCACCGCAAGATCGACAACCACGAATTGCTTGGGCGAATGGCGAGGTCAGGCGATATCAGGCGTGTCTGTTTGCGTTGTCTGCATTGCCTCCTGTGGCAGATTTTCCTGTGGTGACTTGGGATGTGCGGCAAGATTTATCTTTACCTTTCGGGAAGTTACGTGCAAAATCGACGTTGGGAAAGGGAGTGCGTTTGCCAGAATCGGCGACGGTGCAAATTCGGTTGCGGCGAGGGGGTGAGCGGTGTCGTTGGCGAGGACATCAACGGGAAATCAAGAAGTTACTGCAACAAGCCCATATTCCACCTTGGTTACGTCATTTTTTACCCCTGATTTACATCGAAAATCTCCTGATTGCGATTCCCAATATATTGATATGTGACGATTTTTCTGTTAGACCACAAGAAATGGGCTGGGAAATTTTTTGGGAAGGGGCAGATGGTTCAGCACTGATTCCTTTCAAGAAATTGAATTTTGAGCAAGATGTATCCGTTAAAAATTAACAACTGTTGTTGAGGCATAAAATAATCTTTGATTGAATTCATCTCGTTGCTCTCATAAATGTGATTTTTGTACATTTTTTAATGACGTTCATGAACGATTTTTGCCTTGTCAACGTTCAGGTGATTCTCAAATGAGCTGCAACATTAAACTATTAAATTTAGTGGAAAATAAAGATCGCTGTACCACTTCATAATTTAAATTTGCGCGCTGCATACCAGTTGTTTAATTGTGATTAAATTTTTGCGATACTTGTTTTTCATCCTCTGAATGGCAGTAATTTGTGCAAGTATGCGCAACAAACAAAGATAAATAAGGAGTATAATTCACATTCATCTTTGAAAAATAGAATTGTGAATCTATTAGGTTGATTTTAAAATAATTTATTCTACGCGCTACAAAATAAAATAGAAGCTAAAATCGTAGAACGTAAGTTAAGTGGCAGATTCAAGCAGATTACATTGGTATTGAATGGGGTAAATGATTTTTTTATTATCATCTGTAAAATCAACCTGTTGAGAATATTCATTTGATTTTTTAACCGATTGGACATCAACCAAGTGTGAAAAATATTTGAACACTTAATTGATATTGCAAAAGAACGAAAATCTTTGTTGCATTCACTTTCTCATGATGCGACCCAATTTTTTTCAAAAGTAACAAATGGTTGATGGGACGCACTGAGGTTGAGTGCTGCAAAAATGTTGAATCAGTACGGTCACGACACGATACAGCGAGACCTTAAATGCACACCAGAGCAAGGTCAAACTCAATATGATTGAGCATTTGCGTTGACAGTGTGAATGTCTTTAACAACTAACGACCAGATAAAGCTGGTTGTTAATATTTGTTAGGAATTTAGGATCGGACATCATGCGTTATAGTCCACTCAGTATCAAGACTATTTTATCAGCCTTCGTTGCAATTATCGCACTTACGCTGGTCACTTCTCTCGTGTTGTTCACGCGTACACATGATTTATTGCAAAATCAATTAGTTTACTTGCAATTACATCACGACGTGAGCATTTTCGCCGAGAAATTGGATCGCGACATCGAAAACGCGAAACAAAGTGTGCGCCGCTTAAAAGGCTACTTATCCATCTTAGATACCAAAAATGGTGCGAATGAGGAGAATTTGGCATTTTTGCGACAAATGATGACTGAAAACTTGCAGTTAGAGAGCACGCACTATAGCAATTTCTTCGCCCTAGAGCCGTTCAAAGCGCAAGAATATTTTAGTCAGCCCGCGCAACTGATGATTGTCCACAAAGACTTTGCACAGCGCGGCACGATTCGCTATAACAGTCCGCAAAACATTGTGATGGAATCATGGATGGAAGCGAATTACATCAACGATCCACGAAAATTTTGGTATCATCAAGCCAAGCGAATGCAAGATATTCAAATTACACCCGTTTATTACGATGAGGATTACACTAAAGTTTCAATGTTTAGCGTGATTCAAGGACTTTATCATCAGCGTCGGTTTTACGGAGTGGTCGGTGTTGGCGTGTTAATTGATGATTTTCTTGAAGAAATTGAACGAAAAAGTTTTGGTCAAACTGGCGGTTTATTCATCGCGGATTATCAATCGGGTGCGTTGCTGAGTAAAATTGGAGATTTAAACAGTGCGAAGCTGAATTTTCTCAACGTTACCGACCGCATGAGTAGTAATTTATATACTTCTGATTTGAAACAATCCTTTTGGAAAGATGTACTTACCCAGAACATTTTTTATCAAGAAGTCACTGTGTCGAATGGTGAGTGTTATATCGTCTCTTCTAAACGTTTTGTCTCCCTCCCTTGGACCTTGGTTGGTTTTCAAAAAGTTTCTGAATTGAAACAAACAGAACCGGTGAAAATGACGTGGTCTTACATTCTGACTGGCTGGAATTTCTTGTTTCTCGTCAGTTTTGTGGTCATTTTGTGGCGATTATTCATTCGTCCATTGGATAAATTATCGTTGAATATCAAGCGAATTACCGGACATCCGGGAGAGCAGATCGTGCTACCAAAGGACAGTCCGATTGTAGAAATTCGTGAATTGGGTATGGCATCAAGTTTACTGCTGGATAAATTTGGTAAGATACTCAACGATAAAATAGAATGTATCAAGCGTTTCAAGATATTGCGTACTGCACAAGTGGAACAATTGAAAAAATATGAGTTGCGCAAGGCTGAGTTGATGAAAGTGACTACTGAGGTGCAAAATTGTCGTAATGATGCCCAGAAAACGCGAATGCAGATGCAAAAATCGCGGCTTGATATTCAAAAATTTAAGTTAGAAGCCCAACGAGCGAAAGTGCAAGCGCAGGCGGCAAATCAGGCAAAAAATCAATTTCTTGCAAATATGAGTCATGAATTACGTACTCCCATGAATGCAATTATCGGTTATACTGAAATCTTGCAGGAGGATGCGCGTGAGCAAAGTGTCGAGCAGTTTATTCCCGATTTGCAAAAAATTCACGGGGCAAGTTATCATTTACTTGATTTGATTAATAATTTATTTGATATGTCGCGTATTGAGTCGAGTCAGATGGAATTGTACATTGAAACGTTTGATATCGCACCAATGGTTCAAGACATTACGGCAAGTATTTCTCCCTTGTTGGAAAAACAGGCAAACATTCTCCGGGTGGAGTGCGACAGCGCGTTGGGGACAATGACCTCTGATTTGACAAAAATGCGTCAGAATTTATTGAATTTATTGAATAATGCCAATAAGTTTTCCAAACAAAGCACTATCGTGTTGACTGTTTCACGCATGGTTGAAGAAGATGTGGATTGGATTATTTTTAGGGTGTCTGATCAGGGAATTGGGATGTCTCCTGATCAAATTCAACGATTATTCCAAGCGTTTATGCAGGTGGATTCTTCACCAACACGGCGTTTTGGGGGTACTGGGCTGGGTTTGGCGATTACTAAGCAGTTTTGTCAATTGATGGGGGGTGATATTTTCATTGAAAGTCAATTGGGTATTGGAAGTAAATTTATCATGCGTCTGCCTGCTGTTGTGATGATCAGTGAACGCTAACTGATGGAATCTAAATTGAATGTACAGTAGCTACACACGAGAGGATTAGGGCGATGTTTTAGAAATTGCGTAGAGTGCCTAAATGCAGCGTCATGCACCGCAACTATTTGAAATTCAAAGGTGTATGACGTTTTGTTTATACACCTCATACCAATCTAACTCAACTTCGCTTTCTTCTATTACCCCGTATTGTGTGGAATTGCTCATTCCGATGTCATTAGAAGTGATGCAGTTCAAATTTAATGCTCAATCTATTCAGATGGTTAGTGTTCTAACCCATTTTCAGATATTTCAGCTAAATCAATTGAGTAACGTTTCAACTGCGTAACTCCTAATCATGTAAAAAAATGGTCTGAAGTATCCCTGCTCTCAAAATATCGTAAAATGTCCTTCCCCCATATCTAACCTTTTGAGTCCACTTGATATGTTTAATCACATCGGAATTATTGCAAAACGTGACCATGAGCGTGTGAAAGTAACTTTAGAATCACTGATTGACTATTTACATAACGGTCAGTATGAAATTATCATTGATGCACTGAGTGCCCGCATTTTGCCCAATTTAGCCGATGTGATTACGGTTTCTAACACAGAAGCCCTTGGTACTCGCTGCGATTTAGTCATTGTGATTGGTGGGGATGGTACCTTGCTGCAAGCGGCGCGCCTGTTGGCAAAATATAACGTGTCATTGCTAGGGATTAATCTGGGTAAACTTGGATTTCTCACTGATATTTCCCCCCGTGAGATGACGCGCTATTTGGATGAAATTTTGGGCGGCGAATTCTTGGAAGAAACTCGGTTTTTAATTTACGGCGAAGTGTATCGGGAAGGAAAATGTTTATCACACTCTAACGGGTTGAATGACATCGTATTACATCGTTGGAATATTCCGCACATGCTTTCGTTTGAAACGACGATTAACGGGCATTTTATCAATTGTCAACGGGCGGACGGGTTAGTGGTAGCAACGCCTACTGGTTCAACGGCTTACACGCTTTCTTGCGGTGGGCCCATTATTCACCCTTCCCTGAATGCCTTGGTTCTCGTAACGATATGTCCTCATACCTTGAGTAGTCGCCCCTTGGTGATTGATGCGGACAGTTGCATTCAAATTGTTGTAAGTAAAGGACAAGTGGGACAAGCGCAATTAAATGCAGATGGGGTATTGTGTCAAGAATTGTTGCCCGGCGATACCATCGTGATTGAAAAACGTCAATCCATCCGTCTGATTCACCCGCAAGGACACGATCATTATACAACGTTGCGTGCTAAGTTAAATTGGGGCAAAGTTGTATAATTTCATAATTTTATCGTAAAATAACTTCAGTGTTCAGCGTTATTGCAACCGTTGCAAGATTGATTAGGAATGACCTTGTTGAACCATGATTCAATTGATTTGATTGAAATATCTGAAAAATTGAACATGAGATTTGAATTGCGTCACTCCTAATTAATTTTAAATTTTAACCGTTAGATAATCGTTCGGACAGTTTTTTATAATCGTTTGTGAAATCAATAGGTTTCCTCGTTCCAATGCGCCGCGTTAAAGTCATTGACTTGAGGAATTGTGACACAAGACGATACGATAGATTTTTTTAAATAAAACAAAGAGTTCCTCGTTCCCATGCGCCGGCGTGGGAATGCAGTCCAGACGCTCCAGCGTCACGCGTAATGATTTTTAACTAATTGCTTTTTATCATATTAATCAAAAACGGTTCCTCCGTTGAAATGAATAAATGGAGACAAACTGTTGAACTCATCAAATTTGAACCGGTGACGCGGAGCGTCTGGGCTGCATTCCAACGCGGAGCATTGGAACGAGGAACTACTTGTTTTATTTGAAATTATTTCTCATTATGACAGTGTTTGGTAAAATTTCGTTGTTTAAATTTGAGTTCTCGAATAACATCCGTTTCGGAAAAATATTTACAATTAACTGATTTTAATCAATAATAAAACATTGTTCCATACAGCGGGTCACGAGCAATCCCGAAAAATTGTCCCGTGTATAAACTTTTGTTGCCGCATTGAATTTTGACAAAGACTTTACCTAATGTTGAGATAAGTCATTATCTTGTCACAAGTTACTGTTATATTCTTGGCATAGGATACCCCCTTCACAATTTAGGTAACAACGTATGATCCTCGAAAATTATTCGTCACTCAAATTTATGTTCCCTCCAGAATTAGCCAGAAATCGCACGGAAACCCTCGCGATGCTGAAAAAACCACGAGACCATGTGAAACCCAAACATTCAGTGGACAAGGTGGCAAAACTTTTTTTAGAAAACCATCAGTTACATTCGCTTCCGGTGGTTGATCAAACAACTCCTGTGGGTATTGTGCACCGTCATCAATTGATGGATATTTACTTTAGTCCTTATGGTCGGGATTTGCACGGCAAAAAGTTCATCACCTACTTTATGGATCCGAACCCGTTGATTGTTGAGGAAGATTTGCCGGTCGAACAAGCGAGCCAACAGATCACCAACAGTTCACGGTTGTCACATATTCAAGATTTCATCATCACGCGCAATGGCGAATATCAGGGCATGGGCACCATTTTGGAATTGTTGGAAAAAATCACCGCCATGCAAATCATGCATCTCAAGCGGGAAAATATGCGACTTGCCGCTGAAGTGGAAGTGACCCGACGTTTGCAGCAGATGTTATTGCCGAAAGAAGAAGAATTGAAGCAAATCAAGGAACTAGATATTGCCGGCTACATGCAACCGGCGGAAGAAGTGGGCGGCGATTATTATGACGTGCTAAATCACAATGGACGGGTTAAAATAGGCATAGGTGATGTCACGGGACACGGTTTGGAAAGCGGCGTGTTGATGTTGATGGCACAAACTGCGGTGCGTACTTTGCAAATTCATGAGGAAATGGATTCGGGCAAGTTTCTGACCACATTGAATCGTACCCTGTTTGAAAATGTGCAACGGATGAATGCCGACAAAAGTATGACCTTGGTCTTGCTGGATTATCAAGATGGGGTCGTGCGCTTGAGCGGACAACATGAGGAAACTTTGATAATTCGTCAAGGCGGCGCGGTGGAACGGATTGATACGATGGATTTGGGATTTCCTATCGGTTTAGAACCCAATATCGAATTCTTCGTTGGGCAGCGTGAATTAAATCTGCAACTGAATGAAAGTGTGGTACTTTATACCGATGGCATCACGGAAGCAGAAAACCTCTTCGGGCAACAATACGGTATCGAACGGTTGTGCGAGGTGTTGCAATGCCATTGGCAAGAATCCGCAGCAGGAATGCGTCAAGCCGTGATTGAAGATTTAACGCAATTTATTGGACAACAAAAGATTTTCGACGATATCACCTTGGTTGTATTGAAACGACGAATTTGACAAACATTTTTGAGGTAGGCATGGCACAATTATTCGGTGATTATGAGGAAGAAACTTGCATTTCACAAGAATATCTGGTGTTGGGATTTTCACCCTCATCGATCCCAGTAAAACAACGTTGGCGTAACAATGGGTTATCGGCAGATTTTTTGGCTGATTATCTCACCACTTTTTATCCTGTCGATCCCGACAATCCTGACAGCGTTTATAAACGGACTGAAATTAAAAGCGCGGTCAGTTATATTGCCAATGAATTGCTTGAAAATGCGATGAAATTTCACGATCAAACCTCACATCAGCCGATCAGCATTCAAATGCGCCTGCAAGACGGAGTGTTAAAATTTTGCGTCACCAACAGCGTACATACGCACTCCGTGAGAAAATTTAAAAATTTCATCCAAGAAGTTATCGAAAACGACCCCCAAGAATTATACATTCGCAAATTAGAGCAAAATGCCCTAGAAGATACGCACACCGGGTCAGGATTGGGCTTGCTCACAATGCTGAATGATTATATGGCGGCGGTGGGTTGGAAATTTGAAACGGTGCAAATCAATCC
>DYNO01000002.1:22551-24748 GCA_020721025.1 Thiomargarita sp.
GTCAAAACATGTTAATTACAGAGCGAACGGAATTTTTCAAGCAAGTTGGCGACAATCTGACTTATTATTCCGCAAGTTCCAGAGAGTGATTTCAATGAATAATTCATATTTATCCACGTCCCAAGACGAGATAACCCAATTGCAACAAGCACTGAGCCTCTGTCAACAAGAAAAAACTGACTTGGCGCACCAATTACAGCAGATGCAACAACAATTGTCTCATACCCTAGAGCAACAGCAAAAATTAGAGGCAGAGTGGCATCGAGAACAATCTCAATTTTCCTCAATAATCAATCGGTTACATCAAAGATTAGAACAAGTCAAACAAGATTATTTTGATTTGGAATTGCTGTTGCGCACCACGACGGAACATGCCGATGCGTTGGAAGATGCGTTGAGTCATAAGGTGGATATAATTGCTAGTGAAAAGAGCGACTTAGAGATTATTTTACAAACCATTACCGAACATGCCGACACCATGACGGGAGAATTATTAGATAAAGCAGAAAATCATGCTCAACAGACATTGAAACAAGAATTTTTGAATGAAATTAAGAGCTTGCGACGCAGAGTGGAGGAGTTGAAGCGCGAAAAATTTGATTTACGGTTGTTATTAGAAACCACCACCGCTCATGCGGACGCGTTGGAAGATGTATTGCGTCATCGCGGGCAGCGCGGCGAAAGCGATCAAAAAAAAAATTCTCTGAATGAATCATTGGTATCCAATTCAGTGTTGGCTGAAAATAAGTCTCAAGAAATCAAAGAATTGTGTGAGATGGTTGAACAGTTAAAATATAATTTAATTCAAGCCCAACAAGAAAAATTGGATTTGGAATTATTGCTACAAACTTCAACAGAACATGCCGATGTGTTGGAAGATGCCTTGCGTCAACGGGCGGAAGAAGTTTTACAAGAAAAATCGGATTTAGAAATTCTTTTAGAAAATACCACCGAACATTCCACATTGGTTGAAAATGCGTTGCAAGATCAAGCAGAAGCCGCAGCGCGTGAAAGTGAACGACGGTTAGCGCAATTTTTAGAAGCTGTTCCTGTGGGCGTTTTGGTATTGGACGCATCGAGTAAACCATATTATGCCAATCAGATGGCGCAGAAAATTTTTGGGATTGAGAATTTATTGCAGCAGATGGAATTTTTCCAGTTTGATGATGCTCGACAGTTGGCACAACAACTTTTAGAAAAACCTCCCGCCACAGAAACTCGTGGTACGTCTGGCAACACGCATTGTCCCATCACGCCTAGAATTTCTGAACAATTTCAAACCTATCTGGCAGGTACTTCTCTTTTGTACCCCAATGAACGCCAACCTATTGTTCGGTCACTGCGCGGAGAATCTGCCAGTGTCGATGATATGGAATTACGGCAACATGGGAAAAATATTCCGCTTGAAGTATGGGCAACACCGATTTTTGGTGAACGGGGCGAAGTGTTATATGCGATTGCTGTGTTTCAGGATATTACCCACCGTAAGCAGGCAGAAGCCCAACGTATCCGGTTGATTCAAGAGAAAGAAGCTCACAAAGCTGCGTTAAGTGTCAATGCACAATTGCAGCAAGAAATTGATGAACGTGAAAAAGCGGAAGTGGCATTACAAAAAGCGAATCATGAATTGCAACGACTGGCGATTTTGGATGGTTTAACGCAAATTCCCAATCGGCGGCGTTTGGATGAGTATTTAGATCAGGAGTGGAAACGGGCAATTCGGGACTACACACCCTTGAGTTTCATCATGTGCGATGTCGATTTTTTCAAGCGATTCAATGACACTTACGGACATCAAGCCGGCGATGACTGTTTGCAACAGGTGGCGAAGGCGATCAGTCGTGCGGTAAAACGTCCGGCAGATTTGGTGGCGCGTTATGGGGGTGAGGAATTCGCGATTGTATTACCAAATACACATGTTGACGGGGCGATGCAAGTCGCGACCGAGATTGCACAAGCAGTAACTGCTTTAAAATTACCCCATGCCACTTCGACACATCCGTTTGTCAGCTTGAGCATCGGCGTGGCGGGTTTGATCCCTATTCCTTCACAAAGTTTACAGATAGCAACGTTGATGCAACAGGCAGATAGCGCGTTGTATCAAGCCAAAACGCAGGGGAGAAATCAAATTGTTGTTTATTCCACTGAATCATAATTTATTAAATTCCCAGATATCTTGCCTGAATCTGAATTCGCC
>DYNO01000002.1:24848-44353 GCA_020721025.1 Thiomargarita sp.
CGAAATTCGATGAAATAATCACGTTTTCCGACAGGTAAATTATCTGGGAATATTGATGAATTGCCACGAGTCAGTACAGAATTGGGTTCGCGTGCCGCGGTATCGAACAAATTGTGTATTCCTAAACCCACACTCCACCGTTGTTTCGCTTGATAACGCAACGTCATGTCCACCAAGGCATAGTTTTTTAAGTTATCCCGCGGATCATTGGCGGTACGTTGTCGATCTGCAACCCAATTGATTTGTGTATTTAAGAACCAATGAGGCATAAAAAGCCAGTCAGTGCGGAGATAAATTTCACGGCTGGGGGCATAGACAGACTTGCGATCTTCGGCATCTCTGGAATGTTGTTGTGAATAATTTCCGGTTAATTTCAACGTTTTGCTGACCTGCCACCGCCCTTCTAACTCAAATCCCTGTCCCGTTTGCGTGCCAGTATTCTGGACTTGCACCACTCCCGCACCATTATTTGATTTAAATTGAATGGCATTACGCCACCGATAGCGATATAAATTCAAACTAAAGTTCGTGCGATCATTAAGATAGTAGTCAGCACCTAATTCTGTGGTGTGAATACTTTCCGGTTCCAATTTGGGATTACCCATAAATATCATTAGATTATTCTTAGAATACAATTCGATGAATGATGGGGAACGAAATGCCTGCCCATACAATAGCTTAGTCGTCAAATTGCTGAACGGTTGCCACACGAGAGCGAGACGTGGATTAAGCGTAGAACTAAAATCAGAATAGTGGTCGTAACGCAAACCCGCGGTGAATTCCCAATTCGGAGCAAACGCGTACACATCTTGTGCAAAGGCGTGCCAATTTTGCCGTGTTTTCGGAGCCAGTGACGCGCCTTCTGTACCGCTGACATCGACCAAACGGGCATCGGCATAATATGGTCTGCCATTGACATTGTTGTAGTTTACTTGTTCATCATATTTGTATAAACTGCCGTGAGTGTAGCCTAAACCGACTCGAATGCTATGGTCTGTCCAACCGCTGTAAAAACCCGTGATATCAAAGTTGACATGTCGTTCTAATCCATTGCTTTTTAATAATAAACCTTGGGGAAACGAGCCGCGATACGCGCCCGGTGGCAACAGGTTTAAATCCATTTTAAGATCGCTGTGTAAATAGCTTATTTGGGCAGTGACATCCCAATTCTTAGTCAATGCCGGGTCTTGATAAGTCAGATCAGCATTCAAACGATGGTCACTCAAATAGCCGTTGGGGTCGAGTGCTCCTATAAAACCTGCGCCTGTGCCTTGTTTATCGCGTTTTTGATAGCCCGCTCGAAGTTTCCAACCGCGATAGGAGAGCTCGGTACGCACATCTAAATTATTTTTGTTCAAGTTAACCGCGCCCGGTGCCCGGGAAACTTGCGTGCCAAATAAACGGTCGAAAGCAGTTTGTGTGTCTTGCTCAATCCTATCATTTTGTCCATCGGTATCGTGGTATTCCACCATCACCGCGACATCAACGTCATGATAGGTGTTTCCATGCAGCAACCAAGCATTTCGAGTATTGAAGTTACCCAATCGTGAGCCAACTTCAGTACCCTTGATATCAGTTTTATTCTTGGTAATGATATTGATAACCCCGGCGAATGCGTCCGAACCAAACAGGGCAGAACCGGGGCCCCGAATAATTTCAATTCTTGCAATCGCATTGACCGGCATTCCTCCCCAAGCAATACTCCGATTTCCTGAAGATAACATATTGACCGCAATCCCATTAATCAATACTAACACTTGAGGATTATTGCTAGAATACATGCCACGAATGGTATAAATAGCATTGTAAGTGGAAGAGCGCGAGACATGCAATCCGGGGACAGTTTCCAATACCACATCAATATCTTCTGCACCCATCGCCTCAATTTCTTCGGAAGTGATGACACTGGTAATCGCTGGTGCTTTGGCTAAGGATTGTTTTTTTCCCGTTGCGATAGAGACTTGAACTAATTCTTCTATGGGTAAATCAATCAATTCGTCAATATCTAAACCCTTGTCTGTGGCATAAACTGAACATAAGAAACTAAAATATAACAAAAAATAGCAAGACAACCGATGGAAAACGTGTTTGCTCATATTCCCTCCTATAGATAGGGTCAAGGTTATTGTAAAGTTGACACAGATGACGCTTACCCCAGATATAGAACCTATTTGAAATCTTTAACACCAAGTAAAATAACACCAAGTAAAACAGGTCTATAACCCAAAAAGTATTGACAGGTAAAGCATACCACATTAAAATCCTCGTCATGACTTAAATGTAACCCATCTGAGGAAGTTAGCCATGTTATTTTATTAGCACATAAAATTGAACTCCAACCCAATGAAGCACAATATCTGAATAAGTAATGTTCACGCAGTTGATTGTAACAATGTCTTACCGTGCCGCAACACTTATTCAGATATTCCTTTTGTGCTTCATTGGGTTGGAGTTCGATTTTATGTGCCAATAACATGGCTAACTTCCTCAGATGGGTTACATTTAAGTCATGGCGAGGATTCTAATGTGATATGCTTTACCTGTCAATACTTTTTGGGTTATAGACCTGTTTTACTTGGTATTAAAGATTTCAAATAAGCATACAACAGGGAATTGAACAGGGAGAAAAACGTAAAGCGATTGAAACTGCGAGTAAAATACTAGCAGACGGGATGTCTATGGAAATGGTGTTAAAATACACAGGCTTAACCATGGCGGATTTAAATGATTGAAACTTCAACATCACCAATTTCCTCCCTACTACTGACTTGGTTTGAACAATACGGACGCAAAGATTTGCCTTGGCAACAACAACCTACGCCCTATCACGTTTGGGTATCGGAAATTATGTTGCAACAAACTCAAGTGAATACCGTCATTCCCTATTATCAACGGTTCATTCAACGCTTTCCCGATGTCAATTCCCTTGCCGCGGCAGAACTGGATGAAGTATTGCATTTTTGGACAGGATTGGGCTATTATGCGCGTGCCCGCAATTTATACCAAGCTGCACAACAAATTTGTCAGCAATATCAAGGCACTGTGCCATCAGAAAAAGAACAATTACTGGCTCTGCCCGGCATTGGGCGTTCCACCGCGGGAGCAATTTTAGCCTTGGCATTTGGACAACAACACGCCATTTTAGACGGCAATGTCAAACGGGTTTTATGCCGTTATCATGCGATAAATCGTTGGGCGGGCGAAACGCAGACGGAAAAATATTTATGGGAACTGGCAGAATTTCACACGCCGCGGGAACGAGTGAAAGATTATACGCAAGTAATCATGGACTTAGGCGCGACCCTGTGCACCCGCACCCAACCTCGCTGTCCACAATGTCCTTTGAAAATTCATTGTCAAGCCCAGCAACAAGGGCAACAACATTGCTATCCTGTGGCAAAACCGCATAAAACCGTTCCCACAAAAACGATGCAATTCATCATCATACACACGTCACATGCTGTCTTGTTACA
This sequence comes from Thiomargarita sp., assembly GCA_020721025.1. Lineage (GTDB taxonomy): Bacteria > Pseudomonadota > Gammaproteobacteria > Beggiatoales > Beggiatoaceae > DYNO01. The sequence goes on from DYNO01000002.1 coordinate 28,322, forward strand.
ACAACGTCCGGCGCAGGGAATTTGGGGCAACTTGTGGAGTTTTCCCGAATGTAACGAATTAATTGAAGCCAATGAATGGGTTGCTCACCATGTTAATATTCAACAGCCACAATGGGAGATTGGCGCGCTGTTACAGCATTCGTTGACACATTTTCATTTAGAAATCACACCGCTTTACTTAAAACTAGAGAAAAATGTTAAAGTATCTGATAAGTTGTTGTGGTATGACTTAAAACATCCGCCGGCGTGTGGATTGGCAGCCCCGGTAGTGCGTTTGTTAGCGCAATTACGCGAGCAACCTCCGCGGGTAACTTATGAACTTTTCTAAAAAAATGGAGATTTCGCAGATGATGGTTAATTGCATTAAACTAGGCAGAGAAGCAGAAGGCTTGGATCGTCCACCTTATCCCGGTGATTTAGGCAAACGCATTTATGAGCAGGTTTCAAAAGAAGGATGGCAAATGTGGATACGGCAACAAACGATGTTAATCAATGAATACCGGTTGTCTCCCGTCGATCCTCAAGCGCGCAAAATGTTGGAAGGTGAAATGGAAAAGTTCTTTTTTGGCGAGGGTGCAACCGTGCCTCACGCCTACACACCACCAAAATAATTCATTGTATTCATTGAATTTTATCCGTTTGAACCTTAAATGAATTGCAACTTAAACCGAGTTCTCAAACTGTCCGAACTTCATTGTGACGCAAATTTAAGGTTCAGACAATTTCAACCCGCCGGATGAGTTTTTGGCAGTGGCAACGTCATCACAATAAAATATATTAACATTTTCAACTAACTATGAATATGGAATGTCAGATTATTGATGTGCAAAATTTGCGCGGTCAGTTACGTCACAATGAACCTTTGGCAAAATATACCACTTGGCGCGTGGGTGGACCGGCACAATGGTTGTATGAACCGGCGGACTTGACTGATTTAATGGCATTTTTGCCGCGCGTGCCTGATTCATTGCCGCTGTTTTGGCTCGGTTTGGGCAGCAATTTATTGATACGTGATGGTGGAATTCGGGGCGTGGTCATCGCGACTTCTGGGGTATTAAACGAAATTAAATTATTAGATAACAATCTGTTGCGAGTTGAAGCCGGTGTCAGTTGCGCCAAAGTAGCACGAGTCACTGCACGGGAAAATTTGGGCGGGGCAGAATTTCTCGCCGGCATTCCCGGTACGATGGGCGGGGCATTGGCGATGAACGCGGGGGCATGGGGCGGCGAAACATGGAAATTAGTGCAGGCAGTGGAAACTTTGGATAAAACTGGCACTTTGCGGCAACGCACCCCTCAAGACTACGAAATCGGCTATCGTAGCGTAAAAAATCATTTCAATGAATGGTTTGTCGCCGCGACTTTACAATTAATCCCCAATGTTGATTCCAGCGGTCAGGAACGAATTAAAGAACTGTTAGCACGTCGCAATGCAACGCAACCCATTGGTTTGCCAAGTTGTGGATCGGTATTTCGCAATCCGCCGGGGGATTATGCCGCTCGTTTGATTGAACAAGATGGTTGGAAGGGTTATCGGTTGGGCGGGGCGGGCGTGTCGGAAAAACACGCTAATTTTATTATCAATGAAAATCAAGCTACTGCGGCAGAAATCGAGTCATTAATCACGAAAATTCAAACCTCTATCACGGAACATTTTGGTGTGCAATTGGTGCGAGAAGTAAAAATTGTGGGCGAAAGTGTGCAAGATGAGAATCAGTAGCTAACTCAATGTATTTTCATTGAAAAAATAATATTGATTGCAGAAATTCAGATTTTTTGCACATTTTGCCGTTGTTGCCAGAAAAAATCGGTCAAAATCAGTGTATCATGAAAAGATGGGCTTCAGAAATCCAATAAGCAAAGTTTTGCGCTCCCGGCGGACAGCCGTTCAACTTACCCTCGTCACTTTAAGAATCCGATGAATTATCTGATAATCAATCACATCCCCTTTGGAAAAGGTAAAAAGCCTGACACTTTTATGGTTGGTGCCATGTGGCTTGAAGACATTCGTGCGACCATTTATGCCATGCGACAAGTTGGGTTACATCTCATTATTGCTACTCCGCTTTTTGAAAATCTTTCGATAATTCAAAGTGGTAGTTTTAATCTGGTAGAAATCAATCCTCAGCAGGAAGGTTTTGATTATTATCCCTTGCCACAATTCAGTAATTTCCGCGAATACCTCAAAATGCGGGCGGCGTTGCGAACTGCGCTGAAACTGGTGATTGAACAAGCAATTGTTATTCAAGCAGATTATGGCGGTCACCCAGTGTCTATGGGACAGGAAGCATGGGATTTGGCAAAAGGCAAGAAACGCATTTGGAATTTTGACGGGGCTGACCCATTTCCGCGGCTAGAATTGCAAGTTAAACAAGAGCGTAACTTATTCAAAAAATTGGGTAAGTATCTGTGGGTTAAGCAATTTGCTCGATTTTGTCGCCGTGCCATGCAAGAAGCGGATATCGTATTTGCACACAATGAATCGGTTAAATTGCGTTTCAGCGATACGTGGCATGACAAATGTTATCTTTTTCATCGTACCTTCGTGTTAGATAGTACCTTGATTTCACAAGAAGAATGGCAGGCGCGGCAACAGAATTTATTAAATCCAGCCCATCCGTTGCGTTTAGTGTCTGCTGGGCGACAAATTTTCATCAAAGCCACAGACCACGTTCTCAAGGCAATGGCGCAAGCACGGCAACGCGGGGCATTATTGGAATTGGCGATCATGGGCGAAGGTGAACATTTGCCACAGTTTAAGCAATTGACTGAACAGCTAAATTTGACTCCTTATGTACAATTTCATGGGCAAGTGCCGTATGGTGAGCCATTATTCAGCGTTTGGGCACAATGTGATGTAATGGTGATCACCAATTTGACCGCAGAAATCAGTCGCAATGTATTCTTGAGCATGGCGCGAGGATTGCCGTTAGTGATCTATAAAAATCCCGGTACTGACAATTTAATTGAAGAAAATCAAGCAGGTATCTTGGTTGAAACCGGGAATGTCGAAGCCCTTGCTGAAGTTTTTTATCAAATCGCCCAGCAACGGCAAAAATTGGTAGAAATCGGCGATCATGCGTTACAATTAGCAGCGCGTTACACCCTAGATGCCTGTCATCGAGCGCGCGCCGAATTAGCCAAATCTTTATGTTAAATTTCAATGAGATATGCCATGCAACCTCAAGAGAAAAAGCTGTTTTACACCCCTGACGAATATTTGAATTTAGAAGACCGAGCCGAATTCAAAAGTGAATATTATCAAGGAGAAATCTTTAGCATGGCGGGTGCGTCGCTGAATCATAATCAAATTGTCGTTAATTTGTGCATTGCCTGTGGTAATCTGTTGAAAAATTTACCGTATCGGATATTTGCGAATGATCTCAAAGTTTGGATACCACAAGTGAATGCTTATACTTATCCAGATGTGCTGTTACTCGCTGAACCGCCGCAATTCGTGGAAAAACGCAATGATACCGTCACGAATCCTTTGATTATCATCGAAGTTTTGTCTGACACAACCAAAGATTTTGATCGTAGCGGCAAATTTGAATTCTATCGCACCTTGCCCAGTTTGCAGGAATATATTTTGGTACATCAAGATAAAATCCAATTAGAACAATTTATTAAACAAAGCGAGAAACAATGGTTGATGCGTGAATACACCGCTGAAGAAATCTCGTTAGAATTTGCTAATGTGCCCGTTCAAGTGTCCTTAGCCGATATTTATGCCAAAGTGAGTTTTTCTTAAATTATCTCTCATTTCAGATAGCTATCTCTATGAATAAAAAAGTTTTCTTCACCAGTGGTTCGGGACGGTCAGGCACGACAACGATTGTACATTTTTTTAACGAAAATATTGCAGATTGTATTGCAGAACATGAAGCTGCTCCGCCCGAACCTCGCAACAAATTACATAAAGTGTATCAGCTACTCACGGGTACGTTTATGGATCCGTTTGAAGATAAAGGATTTCGGCGGGCGTTGCAGTGGTATGATCAGGATGATCCCAGATTACAAAAAGTGATTAACCGCCGCGTGACTCGCATTCAAAATATGCCCGGTGCGGTTTATTTGGAGGCAAATCATAGTTTTTTGCAATCGTTGTGTGATGGGTTGGTTGAGAAAATTCCTGAGTTGCAAGTGATTCATTTGATAAGAAATCCGGTGGAGGTGGCGCGCAGTTTTGCCAATCGTCCGACCGTTTATGAACATTGGCATGTGATGCCGAATTTTAGGAAGAATTGTTTGCGGATGGAATCGGCGATTTTGACGGATTTTCAACGCCATCTGTGGGCTTGGATTGAAGTAGAATTGCGTTTTGCGCGCTTTATTCAAAAATACCCTCAAGTGCGCTTTTATGAGTTAGAAATCAATCAGTTAAATGATGCCGTCGAGATGCAAAAAATGCTCGATTTCTTTCATTTGCAGACCAAAACTGGCGAACTGTGCGTGGTGGAGGCAAAAAATAAAAATGCGGTTTCTACCGTTGTGAATCCCCGCGATTATCACGAAGCCCAACAGTTATTACGAGATATTCCGTTGGAAACGTTGGCATTGTTGAGAAATCCATACATGTTGTTTGATATCCGGGCGGGGGAATAGTTTGTCATCTATTTTGTTATTGTTTGATTTTATGGTGAAAAAATATGAGACCTCAACTAGCAACTAATACCAAGAAACTGTTTGAAGAAATTGAACGACTGCGTTTATCTGATGAAATTGACGAGTTTACGTTTGCGCGCCTAGAACGTGAAATAGATAACTTATTGAAAATAGACCAGTTAAATGCTTATTTGCTGCGCGGGGCTTTGGCTGGACTTAAACACGATTTGACTGGCGTTCGAGAAAATCATCAATTTGCGCTGAAATTAGCCACCATAAATGAAGATAAGGCTACGGTTTTGCAGAATCATGCTACAACGTTAGAATGGAATGGGTATTTTTCTGAGGCTGCCAAATTAGCGATTGAATCTTATGATATTTTCCCGTCCACTTACCATACTCAACGAGTTATTGAACTTTTCATTAGAACAGGATTATTTCATCAAGCGGTAAATTTTATGCGTCAGTATCCACAAAAGCTGCAAAATGACAACTATCGTTTCTTTTTTCAAGTTGAACAGTTGATGGATCAACAGGGTGTGAGTGATGAATTATTGCAACAGTTGATTGAAATGGCGATTGCAGTGTTGCATAAACACGAGTTTTTTAATTTTCATAATAATCGGATAAGGGAAGAACTCGTCGAAGATGAAAGTGAGCTGTGCTTTTGCTATACCATTAAAGTCAAGCGTTCTATGGTAGAAGTGATTGATCTGAATTATGAATTGGCGCGTGAAATCGCGAAATCTGGTTTGCCAACCTCGCTTACTTTAAATTTTGTTCCCATGTATGAGGTTGCCTAATGGAGCCAATTGAATTTTTGAAGTCAGCCGAAGTATTGCTTGAAAAAGAATCGGTTGCAGAAGTTGAGTGTCGAAATGCAGCAAGTCGCGCTTATTATTCTGCATACCATTCTTGCCTAGATTTATCAAAACGTTACCCGACAACAAATGATAATAGGGTTAAGAAAGATGTCGGTATGCACGAAAAACTCATCCAAACATTGTGTGAGCATCAAGATGTGCAAGTGAAATCAGCCGGATATTCACTAAGGCAGGTTAAAACTCGGAGAGTCAAAGCCGATTATAAATTAGTACAAAACTTCACGTTGCAAGATGCTAAATTTACAGTGAATTCTGTTCAAAAATTACTGCAAGAAATCGGCAAAATTCAACCTGTGTAGAAATATGCAAAAGTTATCTTACAATAAAATAACGAACAAGGAATTGCCGTGAGTGTGCTTGACCAACAAACTTTTGTTTCTACGATTGCGCCGTTTAATCGCCTCAGTCCTCAAGAATTGGATTTCGTAATCAGTTCAATGGATGTTGCCTATTATCGCAAGGATGATCGGTTAATTCATCACAATAGCACGCCTGACTCTTTTTTTATCATTATCAAAGGAATAGTACAAGAATCTGACGACGAAGGTATGATAGCCTTACACAGCAGACAAGATACATTCGATGCCATGTCGCTGCTGGAAGGTTCGAGTAAACATGAATTTACGGCACAAGAAGAATTATTGTGTTACCTGTTACCCAAAAAGGTGTTTTTAAAGTTGATTGAGGAAAATTCAAGTTTTCAAACCTATTTTTACCAAAATCTGTCTGAAAAATTGCACCATCTGATTGAACAACGCAATACGAAGGAAATGACCTCGTTTTTGGTCGCCAAGATTCGTGAAGCCTACGTGCGCCCGCCGGCGGTGGTTGAAAGTGAAGCCACAATTTATGCTGCGGTAGAAACCATGAAAAAACACAAATCGACCTCAATTTTGGTGAGTCGAGATGGTAAATGTGGCATTGTGACAGATACGGATATTCGCGAACATGTGGTGCTACGTCGCTGTTCCCTTGATTCTGCGGTGGGAGATATTGCCACGTACAATTTGATTACGGTGCAACGGGAAGACTTTCTACTCAATGCGTTGCTATTGATGACCAAACATTCAATTAAGCGCGTGGTAGTCCATGACGAAGACGAAATCGTGGGTGTGCTAGAACAGATGGATTTAATTAGCTTTTTCTCGAATCACTCGCATCTGATCATGGTGCAGATTGACCGGGCAAATAGTAAAATCGAACTCAAGCAAGCCAGCCGTAATTTATTGAATATGATACAAATTCTCCACGCACGGGGAATTAAAATTCGCTATATTACCCAGTTGGTCAACGAACTGAACAAAAAGATATTTGAAAAGCTCTATTCGTTTATTGCATCGCAAGAATTACTGGAAAATTCCTGTCTGTTGGTGATGGGTAGCGAAGGACGCGGTGAACAAATTCTTAAGACAGATCAAGACAATGCGATTATTCTACGAGATGATTTTGCGATGAGTGGTTTAGGTAAAATTACTGAAGAATTCACCGAAACTTTGATTGAATTTGGTTATCCCCCTTGTGCTGGCAATGTCATGGTCAAAAATCCGTATTGGTGCAAACCACTACAAGATTTTAAGGATGAAATTTATCAATGGGTTCAACAGCCTAAGGATGAATCCATGATGAATCTCGCCATTTTTTACGATGCAACCGCAGTGGCAGGGGATACCATTTTACTCAAGGAAGCCAAGGATTATTTATTCCAACTGTTGCAAGATAATCGCTCGTTTTATGCGCACTTTGCCCGCCCAACCTTGGCATTTGAAACGCCATTGGGGTTTTTCGTAGATTTCATCGTAGAGCATAATAGTCATAAAAATCAACTCGATATCAAGAAGGGCGGTATTTTCCCCATTGTGCAAGGGATACGCAGTTTGGCGTTGGAATATCGCTTGACTTCAACCAACACGATTGATCGCATTGATGAATTGAGACAACGGGGTTTATTTGATGCAGCATTTGCGGAAGAGCTGACTGAATCATTCTCTTTTATGTTGGCATTACGGTTGCAGTTTGAATTGGAACGGATCAAGTTTAGTCAGGAATATGACAATTATATTGATCCTTCGCAGTTAAATAAGTTAGAACGCGATTTATTGAAAGATTCGTTAAAAATAGTTAATGAATTCAAAAAGATTGTTACATATCATTTCAAATTAAATATGGTGAGTTAATCGGCGAGATTGTAGGAGTAAAATGATAATTCATTGAATTATAAGAACAGCTTCTTAACATCGTTTTCCCCGTCTAAATTATAATTTTGTAATAAGTTGTGATTCAGACCACCATGCAACCTTTTTGTCACTTCCGATCCAGATTACAAACATGACTAGATTTATTTTTATCACCGGTGGTGTTGTGTCCTCATTAGGTAAGGGCATTGCTGCCTCCTCACTTGCCGCGATTCTCGAAGCACGCAACCTTAAAGTTACCTTGGTTAAACTCGATCCTTACATCAATGTCGATGCGGGTACCATGAATCCGTTTCAACATGGCGAGGTTTTTGTGACGGATGACGGAGCAGAAACTGATTTAGATTTAGGACATTACGAACGATTTGTGCGCACCAAGATGACCAAATCCAACAATTTCACTACGGGACGGATTTATGCCGAAGTGATTCGCAAAGAACGTTACGGCGATTATTTGGGGGCGACGGTGCAAGTGATTCCCCATATTACGGATGAAATTAAACGTTCGGTGTTGACCGCGGTCGGCGATGCCGATATTGGCATGATCGAAATTGGTGGTACAGTGGGGGATATTGAATCTCTGCCATTTTTAGAGGCGATTCGGCAATTGGGCGGCGATGTGGGGCGGGAAAATACCCTGTATATTCATCTAACTTTGGTGCCCTATATTTCCACCGCTGGCGAGGTAAAAACCAAACCAACACAGCATTCAGTCAAAGAGTTACGTTCAATTGGCATTCAGCCCGATGTGTTATTGTGTCGTTCCAACCATCCGATTTCTGAGAATGATCGCCGCAAAATTGCCCTGTTTACCGATGTCGATATGCAGGCGGTGATTCCCTTGTCGGATGTCGAGTCTATTTATCAAATTCCGTTATTACTGGCAGATGAAAAACTCGATCAAATTGTCTGTGATAAGTTGCAATTGGAAACTCCTCCACCAAATTTGTCAGAATGGGAAACGGTGGTCAATCGCTTGAAAACACCGAGTATGAAAGTAAAAATCGCGATGGTCGGTAAGTATATGAATTTAACGGATGCGTATAAATCTCTGACAGAAGCATTAATTCATGCCGGCATTCACACGCGCACCCAAGTTGACATCCATTATGTTGATGCTGAAGACATTATCAAGCAAGGCACCGATTGTTTGAATGAAGTGGATGGTATTTTGGTACCGGGGGGCTTTGGCAAGCGGGGTATTGAGGGTAAAATTCAAGCGGTTCAATTTGCACGGGAAAATAATATCCCTTACTTGGGAATCTGTTTGGGAATGCAAGTGGCAGTGATTGAATTTGCGCGCAATGTTGCGGGATTGGAAAATGCGCATAGCACTGAGTTTAATACCAAAACTGCCCATCCGGTCATTGCCTTAATTACAGAGTGGCTGACAGAAAGTGGCACCGTTGAACAACGTGATCAACAGTCAGAAAAGGGTGGCTCGATGCGGCTCGGTGGGCAGGCGTGTCATCTGATGAAGGGGGGCAAAACGCGGGAACTGTATGAAAAAGAAATCATTCGGGAGCGGCATCGGCATCGCTATGAATTTAATAATCAATACATGAGCATGTTACGACAAGCGGGCTTGGTTTTTTCAGGCATGTCGGCGGATGGAAATTTGGTAGAAGTGATTGAAAATCCTCATCATCCTTGGTTTATCGGTTGTCAATTTCATCCCGAATTTACGTCAACTCCGCGGGATGGTCATCCACTATTTACGGGATTTGTGCGCGCCACTCAGCGATATTTTAAGATAAAACAAGGATAAGCGATTATCTGAACTGTCCCTTATTTAAATCAATAGTTTAGATAATTTTATCTCATCATTGGTGAAATCAACCGATTGAAATCTCAATGAAATTTTGAAATTGTCTGAACTATTGTGATCTAACAAGCTGAATTTATTGGATAAATACTAAAAATGACGGTTCAAACAATGATTTACGTCTTGGTTTTGTCTGGGTATTGACATATTGCTTGAATCACGCACGCAGTACAATGAGGATGGCGGGCTGTACACACATAACGCCCATGCAAAATCAACCAATGATGTGCATGGCGACGATACGTTTCAGGCACCACTTGCATTAATTTCTCTTCAACTTCAATCACATTCTTGCCCGGCGCTAAACCAGTGCGATTTGATAGCCGAAAAATATGGGTATCTACTGCAATGGTTGGTTGCCCAAAAGCCACATTTAAAATCACATTCGCGGTTTTTCGCCCTACCCCCGGCAATGATTCCAATGCTTGACGCGTTGCCGGAATCTCCCCCTGATATCTTTCTACCAGAATTTGACTCGTTTTGAGAATATTCGTTGCTTTTGTGTTGTATAACCCAATGGTTTTGATATATTTTTTTAAGCTCTCTTCTCCCAGTGCTAATATTTTTTCCGCTGAGTTTGCGACCTGAAATAATGCCGGCGTGGCTTTATTGACACTTTTATCGGTTGCTTGAGCGGATAATATCACGGCAATGAGTAATTCAAAATGATTATTATATTGTAATTCAGTGGTAGGTTCTGGGGTGTTTGCCGCAAGTTGATGAAATAAATCAAAGCATTCTGTGGATGTTAGCATGTTGTAGAGTTAGTTCCTGTAACAGTGAACGAGTGACAGAACCACGCATCACCGTTCACTTACTATGATGTTGTTACGCTATCTGACCACTTTCAGCAATCGTCACTTCCTTGCCAGCCGCAACCCTACCCGACGGCGAGCCACACGCTTCAATCCGTTTCACCACGTCCATGCCTTCCACCACCTTGCCAAAAACCACATGTTTACCATCTAACCAATCGGTCTTGATCGTGGTGATGAAAAACTGTGAACCGTTGGTATTTGGACCCGCATTCGCCATCGACAAAATGCCCGGACCGGTGTGCTTGAGGGTGAAATTTTCATCTTTAAACTTCTCCCCATGAATGGATTTTCCGCCCGTCCCGTCGCCGCGAGTAAAATCTCCGCCCTGAATCATAAAGTTAGGGATAATGCGATGAAATTTACTGCCCTTGTAGCCAAAACCCGCTTCTCCCGTGCACAGTTGACGAAAATTCTCAGCCGTCACTGGGGTTACATCATTGTATAATTCCATAATCACGCGCTCAATTTTATCTGTTTCAGCGAAGTGGACATCAAAAAAAACTTTTATACTCATTGGCGCGTTCCCTTTATCATTGTTCAGTTAATGTTGCGATGTTAATTGACTATTTTAACAAGTTTATGGCATAAAATGGCATACGTTTCGATTGAAAAAAATCTACACAATCGCCAACATTGCTTGCAATGCTTGTTTTGCCAATACTTTTTCCCTCTCCGCCACGCGAATGGCATTGACGATATGACCCGCAACTAAATTTTCCAACGTCCAGCATAAATGTTGTGGATCAATGCGATACATCGTTGAACACATACATTCGTAAGGTGACATGTAGTGCACAAACTTATGATCTGGCAACATGTCACGCGCCAAACGTTGCACCAAGTTCAACTCCGTTCCCACCAACCAACGGGTGCCGGGCGGCGAATCCTGCACGGTTTTGATAATAAATTCTGTTGAACCCACCGCGTCCGATTTTTGGCACACTTCAAATGAACACTCAGGGTGTGCAATGACTTGACCATTGGGATATTGCTTGCGAAAATTATCAACATCTTGCGGTTGAAACACTTGATGCACGCCACAAAAACCGCTCCACAAAATGATTTTCGCCTGCTGAATTTGTTGGACGGTCAAGCCGCCCATGGGTTTGGAAAAATCCCACAGCACCATCTGATCTAACGGAATTCCCATGCGATAACCGGTATTGCGCCCTAAGTGTTGATCAGGAAAGAATAAAACTTTATCACGTTGAGCAAACGACCACTCCAACACCTTGCGTGCATTGCTTGAAGTACACACGATGCCACCGTGTTCACCACAAAATGCTTTTAAATTCGCGGCGGAATTAATGTAAGTCACCGGCGTAATTTGTGTTTCCACCTCAAGCAGTTCCGCCAATTCTCGCCAAACTCGTGTTACATTGGACAAATTCGCCATGTCTGCCATTGAGCAACCTGCGGTTACATCAGGCAAAATTGCAATTTGTTCATCTCGACTGAGAATATCCGCCACTTCTGCCATAAAATGCACGCCACAAAACACAATATAGTGTGCTTCCGATTGAGCTGCTTGACGGGAAAGTTTGAGTGAGTCTCCAGTAAAATCAGCATATTGAAAAACTTCTTGACGCTGATAATGGTGTCCTAAAATAACTAATTGCTTTCCTAAAGTTGCTTTAGCGGCGAGGATGCGTTCAGCACATTCATTATTAGGAAGAGATAAATAGGGTTCGATAGGTAAGCTCATGAATAATTAAATCAATTGGGATTGAAAAGAAGAACGTTCTGGCTGCGATAAATTGTCAAAGTCTGAACGTAACTGTTACAGGACGAAGCATTTCTGCTGAACACGACTGCTGTTACATTTCAGCATCATAAAAATTTGGTGGGCTACATGACTGAAACATAACAAACAAATTACTTCACATAAAATTCTACCGCCGGTGTTGTCAACGCAGATTCAGCAAGATTCACCTTTTGTTGCACCCGTGCTTGAGCGATATGCGCCCCACGCGACAAGTACCATAAAAAATGTCGTACCTTCGCCGAAGTGGTGCCAATCACTTGATCATCAACCACCCATTCTATCGTGTCATCTTCCGCCAACGGCATATCCGATAATACCAATTTAAACGCTTCATGATCGTCCGGAATGCGGGGATCCATTGCCAATTGTAAGCCCTGATTGGGTTGCCGTAAATACAAACTGGTTTCTGCGGACGCTGCCTTGATCACTTCTTGCGTTGGTTCAGTGCCTGCGATAAATAATTCATCATAACTCGGACAATGCCCGTCAGTTTGTTCCCCTGTCACCCGACAAATCCGATGTTGGGTTAATTGTGGACTCAAGTACAACGGTCGAGTTTCTTCAAAACGATTCAATTCTGCAAAGACTGAGCGCAAAATCAATGCTGCCCCAGTCGCGCCCGACACTTGGGACATCGCTTGATCATCCAAATTGCCCAACCATACGCCCACCGTGTAATGATGATTAAAACCCATTGCCCATGCGTCGCGATAATCGGTGGAAGTCCCTGTTTTAAGCGCAGTTTGTACTGGCAGATGTAGCAATGTGCCTTGCCCAAATTCTAAACGTCGGGCATCGGGATCGGATAAAATATCGCCAATGATGGAAGCAATTTCGGGGGAAAATACCACTTGTTCTGTCGCTGGGCGCGCATTACGCAAAGTTCGCAATGGACGAAATTTCCCCTGATTCGCCAATGTCGTGTAAGCCTGCACCAATTCAAACAAGGTCACGCCCCCATTTCCTAATGCTAATCCGTCGCCATAAAAATCTGGATGGGCATCCAAACTGTGCATTCCCAAGTGTCGCAACCGTTCTAAAAAATCTTCAACGCCAACAAATTGAATCGTTCTAATCGCAGGAATATTCAGTGAGTTACCCAACGCATCGCGCAAGCGTACCGCACCGTAATATTGCCGGCTGTAATTGCGATAACTGTGAATACCCGTACCTACCGCCTCCGCCAAGGGAGTATCATTAATTAACGTCGCCGCTGTCCAGCCTTTTTCTAATGCCAATGCGTATAGAAACGGTTTTAATGCCGAACCGGGTTGGCGCACCGTCATCACCGCGTCAATGTGGCTCTGAGGTATTCCCGTTGCAGAACCGGCATTGACCCACGCCAAAATTTCACCACGAGTATGATCGATGACTAATACCGCGCCGTTATTGACATTTTGACTCTTTAAACCCGCTAACCGTTGATCAAGGATTTTTTGCACCAACGTTTGTAATCTGGTATCCAACGTGGTATGCAATTGACCTTGCTGTTGCAGCGAATCAATCGGTTGCGTGGCATATAGATAATTGACAAAATGGGTGGCATTCAACGCCAATTCAGATTCTTTCAATTGCAGCGGTAACTTTGCCCAAATTTCATAGTCAGCATTTGAAATCACTTGATGTTGCAACAGACGGCGCGCCAAATGTCTGGTCAAACGTTCCACTGATTCTGTGCCGCGTTTTAAATCCAACCGGCTGGGCGAGCGCACCAAAATTGCCAACGCCATCATTTCTTTCACATTCAGCGTTTCTAAATCTCGGTCGAAATAATAACGCGCCGCTTGCACCACCCCACGACGTTGATTGGCGTAGGGAACTTGATTTAAATAGAATTCTAAAATATCGGCTTTGGAATAGTGCCACTGTAACCGGAGCGCGTCAAAGCCTTCAACCCAACGTGACCAAAAAGTGCGAGGACGGGGATAAATCATCCGAACCACTTGTTCTGTCACGGTACTTGCGCCGCGCACAATACGAAATGCCCGTAAATCCTGCCACACGGCATGAATACGCGCTTGCCAGTCAGCACCTTGATGTTCATAAAAGCGTTTATCTTCAGATAACAGAAAGATTTTTTGCAAGATTTCAGGAATGCGATGCAAGGGACGGACATCGTGCAGATTCCAATCATTTTGATAAGTGATGGTCAACGGATTGTCATGGCGATCCAGCACTTGATGTTTACGCACAGTTGTTTCGGTGACAGACAGCGTTTTGGGCACAGGTGCGAGATCGAATAGGGTTTTACCCGCCACCAGTAAAATAATGAATGATAATAAGATAGCAGTACGATACAGGAAGTTACGCATGTTTTACTCGGTAAATTTCTTCAATAGTTTGGTAATGTAATACTTCAAAACGGCTTTGAGTCGAGCAAGGCGGGCAAAATGGTTGTTAAAACTGGAACACAACAACTCAACTTTTTGGCTCTTCACCCACTGCCAACCATGCTAATGTAGTCATCGTATTGTGAGTCTTCTAGTCAATCGTTTATTTATAAACGTCCCCTCTCGAACCGATGTAATCTACATAGATAGTCACTGTATTCACCCAGTAAATGACGCGCCAATCCCCTACCCGTAAACGCCAATAACCTGCCCACTCGCCTAGCATAGGTTTAACATGAGCAACGTTCATCGGATCATTTTCTAATGAACGAATTGCAGTTTTGATGCGTTCTCTTTGTGTCTCTGGCAAACGTTGAAGATAGGCAGCTACTCGTTTATGAACAACAATACGATAATTCATAACGCGTCTAAATCCACGTACATATTTTCATTGCCATTTTCTCGATCAAGTCGCGCTTCCCGTAGATTTGCTCGTGCTTCCTCATCTAAATCTAAACCAAAATATTCGAGAATTTCGATATATTCTTGCCACGGTAAAATGACTTCTGTTTTGTTTCCCTGTGGATCAACAATAAACTTCGGATGAAGGATGGGCTGCATATTGATTTTCCAGTTAGTTGAGGGTGTGTTTCTGTCTGAATCAGCATTCTCAGAATTTTAGAATTTTCAGAATAAAACAAAGATGCGATACCGCTGCCGTTATTCTGCAAATTCTAAAATTCTGTTCATTCTGATTCAGACGATATTACTTGCCAATGTGCTTCGATGAATCCATTCAACCCGCTCAAGTTCTATCCGTAATCGTCACCACCACAGAAGCTGTTTTGCCTTCTATTTCAACGGTCAGCGTTCCAGTGGCGGCGGGCGTGACCAGTGACGCTTTCGTATTGAAGGCAATCAAGTGATCTGTCCATTTAATCAAGCCATATTGATTCGCCAACACTACCGAAGTTGCCGATCCACCGATTTCTGTGAGTGTCACTGTCAGTGTTTCGCCCACTTTAAAATGACTGCCCTTGATTTCGACATAGTTGCTGTGTCCGCCATTGACTGAAATGATGCCATCCACCCGCTCATTTTGATACCAATCAGAAACTAAAGTAATCACTGGGTTTCTCATCACGGTATCGACCCGTTCAAAACTCACCGATTGCCGGGTTGCTTCATACAAGGTGCTACTGGGACGAAAACCCACAGAAACATTTTCAGCGGTGGGTGTGGGCGATTCAGCAAGGGGAAATCCACCTTTTAATGCAGGCAAGAGGGTACCAATGGGCTTGTTGTCACTGCCCACGAGGAGTACAGGTGTGCCAATTTTAAGGAGATCGGCGATACTTGCATAGGTAGAATCAACGGGAATGGCTGTTTCTTCATCCTGTAAATGGACTTGATAATGACCATAAGGTGCGGTCTGTCCATCTGGAGCTAAGTTACTGGGTTGAATCGAATATTTAAGAGTCATTGCTATATTCCACTTGATAAGTTAGTTAAAAATAGACTTCAGTTATCCTTACTATATGATTACGATGAGTGCACCCCTAAAGGGTTCTGAGTGCACCCCTAAAGGGTTCTGAGTGCACCCCTAAAGGGTT
>DYNO01000080.1:0-12501 GCA_020721025.1 Thiomargarita sp.
GAAAATAGAAACAGCTTAATCTACATGGCTTAAAGATGTCAAATCGGTTCTATAACAGTGATAAAAATAATCAACCGAATTTTTCAAAAAAATTGGCAACAATATTGTCTTGTGGGCAAATCAAGCAAGATTTAACACTCAAAGACAGATTTTATATCTGCGATTGTGGTTTAACCCTTGATCGCGATTTAAACGTTGCTTTGAACTTAAACTGATATAGTCGATAAGACTATCAAGTCCATGACACGATCCGGCAGGACTCTAAATGCACGTAAAAAAACTAACTGGTGGAAGCGGGTTTAAGACTTGAGCAATCAAGCAGTTGTGTTGACGACGTGAACAAAGTGAGAATCATTCGCACATCTCGTGTTAATTTTTATTAACTTTTTAGGGTCGGTCAGCCTAATTTTCCATGAAAAAAATTAACCGTAGCTAATTTGAAAAGCTGCTTGACAACGCTAACATATTGTTTTATACTGTGCGACACTTCTTAAAAAGCGGATTTTGAGTTGCGGGGGGTTCCCCTGTTATTGATATCAAAACAGTTGATAGTCAATTAGAGCAGTGCTGAGAAAAATTTTTCATAGTTACACAAACTGAGGCTTTACGACAATGCAAGCTGGTATTCATCCTGCCTATAGTGAAATCACTGTCACTTGTAGCTGCGGTAACACCTTTAAGACACGTTCAACGGTGGGAAAAGATTTACATCTGGAAGTCTGTTCTGCGTGCCATCCCTTTTACACGGGGAAACAGAAAATTATGGACACTGCGGGTCGTGTGGATAAATTCCGCCGTAGATATGCCAAAAAATCATAATGATGCTGTCCGATGAAATACCTCTGGGAGCGTCTTGCTTTTACAGGGGTTTTTTCAATCATCTCCAAATATTTTGCTTCAAAAACTGTCCTCATTCCCCTCAGTAAAACCAACAACATTGATTTATTGACGTAAATAATAACTCATGATTTTACGCAAATAAGCTGGTTTCACCGGTTTTCGTAACCATTTATAACCACACGCTTGCAATTGTTCAAACGATTCAGAAGTGGTATCACCGGTAATCAACACACTGGGAATCACTTTGTTGAGTTGCACTTGCACCGCGTGAATTACGTCCAATCCTGTTTGTTCCGTTTGTAAATGATAATCTGAAACAATGATATCCGGTACATAACCCGACGTGTCTAGCTGAGATAAGGCTTCTGCGCCCGAACTTGCGGTCATCACTTCGTAACTCCAATGTTTCATCAAATTAGACAACGCCTTACGCACCAAATCATCATCATCAATCACCAATACCCGTGCTGTCGCGCTCATCTCAGCAAAAGGAGGCGTTTCGACCGTCGTTTCATGCCAATATCCCAAGGGAAGTGTCAATGTAAATTGTGTGCCATGCCCTTCGCTTGACGATAATCGCAACGGATGATCGAGCAATTCACTCAAGCGTTGCACAATTGACAATCCCAATCCGAGCCCCTTGGCTTGGGACGAGGTGTGCTTAATTTGATAAAATTCATGAAAAACCGTTTGTTGCAACTCTGCTGGAATACCGATACCCGTGTCTTTCACAAAGATATCAAGCTGCTTATCTCGCACTGTGTAGCCTAAATGCACTTGTCCATGAGTTGTGAATTTGAACGCATTTGCCAATAAATTTCGCAAGATACGTTCTAACAACAGCGGATCACTGTAAACATACGCGGTGCAGTTATCGACTTGAAAATTGAGATTTAAACTGTTGGCTTGAGGTAAAAATTCATGAAGTAAGTAGTTGAATAATGTTTGCAATGCAAAATTTTTAGGTTCGGGTTGCACTGCGCCGGCTTCCAAACGCGAAATATCTAACAAACTGTCGAACAAACTGCTCATCATGTCCGCGGATTGTTTGGCTTTGGTGACCAGATGGCGGGCTTGCGGCTCAGTAATTTGATAATCAAGTGCTTCAATAAATAAACTTAACGCCTGCATCGGTTGACGTAGATCGTGACTGGCGGCGGCAATAAAATGAGATTTGGCTCGATTGGCACGCACAGCTTCCGCAGTTTTTTGCTCCAATTCTTCAGTACGTTCAATGACTTTCTGTTCCAGCGTTTGGGAATAATGTTCTAATTGTTTGTTTAATTCACTCAACTGTGCGGTATAACGCTGCCGCCCTGCTTCCAAATGTTTGCGTTCCGTAATGTCTTGTAACACGATGACTGCATAAGAAATTTGTTGTGCTTGATCAAAAATCGGGCTTGCCCAAACTTCAATGGGAATGATTTTATCTGGTTGATGAATTTCCATGTCATCCACATGAGTCGATTCTCCCCGCAACGCACGGACACTGGGCTGATTTTCGCTGGGATAACGCCGATGTGTCCCTGCCACATAAACTGGATAAATTTCTAATTCATTGTCCGTCACAATTTCCGCAACAATATCTTTTCCCAACAATTGCCGCGCTTTCTGGTTGATATAGAATACATTTTCTTGTGCATCGACCACCGCGACCCCAATGGGCAATGCGTCTAAAAATTGTTTCAATTCAATGGAATGTTCAGATATCATTGGAAACAACTCACTGTTGTAATAATTTTCTACCGATCACCCGGTAAATGGTCACCCGGCTTTCTTTGCCTTTTAAATACACGGAACCAACGCATTCGGTCGCAAATTGTCCATCCAAACATTCCAGCGTGGTTTCACTGATTAAAATCCGACATGCAGATTCTGCGTCAATATTTTTGTCGAAACTTTCGAGCCGGGATGCCGTATTAACCGTATCGCCCAACACGGTATATTCCTGTCGTTCCACCGCGCCCAAACTCCCCGCCACCACGGGACCGGTACAAATTCCGACCCGCATCCGAATCAGTGGCAAGCCTTCTTTTTCCCAAACTTCCCGCAGACGTTCCATTTCATCACGCAGTTGCAAGGCACAATCGACCGCACGCGCCGCATCTTCAAAAATTTCGTTGGGACTTTGACGTGGAATCGGTACGCCAAACAATGCCATGATGGCATCGCCGATAAACTTATTGACATGTCCACTGTGTTTTTTCTCAATCACGTTGACCATCGTTTCCATGTATTGATTGAGCCAGTCCATGAGACTTTGCGGTTCCATGCGCTCAGAAACGGTGGTGAAATTTTGTAAATCGGTAAATAATACGGTAGCAATCAAGCGTTGTGGGCGTAATCGACCAGCGTTAAGGTAATGTTCCCGTTCCTTCCAGATGGCTTCGGCAACATTTTTAGAGACATGTTTGGAAAAAATTTGCATCAATTCGGCGCGTTGATTTTTATCTTGATTGGCTAAATAGCTGATCATTAAGCTGTTAGAAATAGTCCAACCAATCGCAGGGGCGGCAATAATAATCCATAAATCATACGAAAAAGCCAATTGAGAGCCTATTACCAAGGTCAATAATCCACCCAATACGCTGAGGGTAACGCGCCACACGGAACGCGCCCATAAACACACCAATGCGCTGACCACTGACCACAGCCATATCCACAAATTCTCTTGAAATTCTGTCAATGAATACAACGGCTTATTGCCATCCAACGACATTCGTAGTAATTGGCTAATAATGTACGCATGAACCGCAACGCCGGGCAAACGCTGTTCAACTTTTGACGAATAACCAAACGGGGTATAAACGAAATCGGGCGTGGCTTGGGCATTCACACCGATCAGGACAATTCGCCCCTTGATACGATTTCTGAACCATTCTGGCTCAAATTGATGTTCTAACACGCGATTCAAACTCAAGCTATTAAATTCGGTCGGCGCGCCGGGATAGGTGAGCATGATTTGAAAGCCCCCCGCATCTTGTGCAACATAGCCACCAAAATTTTCATCCAAAGGCTCTAACACCGCCTTGCCCAAACCCAGTGCATTGGGGTTATCCGGCACGCCTTGCGGTTCAATATTGTAACGCTTAAGGTAGTGCATCACCAATTTTAAGCCAAATAATTCATGTACATTCTGCTGCATATCTGACGCATACAACAAGCCGCGCCGAATAATTCCGCCGGCATCTTCAGGAATATCGTTAAAACCAACGCGATCTGTATCTATTAATGCTGGCGGAGGATCAACTCGACTTCCTTTGGAATCAACTAACTTTCTGATCGCGAAGATATTATTATGTTTTTTTAGAATATCCGCCAATGCGTCATAACCCGCGCCACCTTCCAAAGGCACCGGTAAATCACGATAAATATCTAAACCAATGGAATCTGGTTCATAAGCCAAAATCGTTTGAAATAATTGTGCTAACTTATCATCTGCGAGAGGCCAGCCCAATTGTCGCTGATCTTCATCCGTTGCCCAAATAATCGTAATTCGTGAATCAAATGAAGAGCTTATCGAGCGTGTCCATAGGAGGAAATCGTAGGCGGATAATTCTAAAATTTGTAGAATTCCTGCGGATCGCAATCCCAAAACGCTGACAAAAACCAGATGACCCACAAGAAGAGCGACAATAAAAGTGGCGTACTTGCCCTGCCATAATGTTTTAAAAAAATTTCTTAGCACGTTCATGGTAAATCGGTCAGCGGCATATTGACATCACGAAAACTTATTGTATCGCAATTCATCGGATAATTTTTCATCGTTATCAGTGTAATCAACAAGTTCAAAAACTTAATTGAGAAGAAACCTAGCTATCGGCGCAATTTTCAATTTTTTTTACCACATTTTATGTTTTGATTGATAATTATATAATGTTCTTGCATTACAATGTAAAAGTTTCTTACGATAACCAATGAAAATAAAACTTGTCAACATTGCAGAATTATACAGCAATCCTTTGGTGATCACTACAAAATGACTCAAAACCACGATAATTTATGATTACAATCGGTTTAATTTCATCAAGTTAAGAATGACGCAGTTCAATTTTCTAAAAATCATAAAAATGCTTTGTTTAACCGCTACAATGGAATTGTTCGCATCAAAAGTGACCTAATTTAAATTTCATCAAAATCGCAAAAAATTATGAAACAAATTCAAACGTTTGATCTCATCAATGTCCCTCTCGAAGGTGTACATCTCATCGAAGCCAGTGCTGGCACCGGCAAAACTTATACCATTGCCAATCTCGTGGTCAGACTGATTATCGAAAAAAATTTACTTATCAATAAGATACTCATCGTCACCTTTACCGAAGCTGCCACAGGCGAATTGCGGGAACGGGTACGCAGCCGTCTGCAAGAAACGCTGGACGCGCTCACCAACGCCACGACCGATGACATCATCTTAACAAATTTGCTTAAGAAAGTAGAACATCCGCGACAAATTGAAACTCGTTTAAAAAATGCGTTACGAAGTTTTGACGAGGCGGCAATTTACACCATCCACAGTTTTTGCTCTCATACCTTGAAAGATCATGCGTTTGAGAGCGGAATGTTGTTCAAACATGAATTGCTCCAAGACCAAATGCCGCTATTATTGGAGACAGTGCAAGATTTTTGGCGACATTACCTCTATCCCACATCACCACTTTTCATTCGCTATCTGAAAGAAGCCGCGACCAAGTTTACTCAGCCCAAAGAACTGATTGATATTATTGGCAAAGGGCGTTATATTGGACAACCGCCTTCACTGTTGCACATTATACCCGAATTGATTACTGTCTCTGAAAATATCGCATTAGAACAAATTGTTACAAACGAAATTGCTCAAGCGCACCAACTTTGGCGGCAAGACGGAAAAAATCTGCAAAATTTACTATTTGCCCTCATCGAACGCGGCGGGGTGTTGCACAAAAGTGTTTACAAAAAACCGCGAATTGAATCGCTCTGTCAACAAATGGACGCATTGATCGCCATGCAATCGCTGACATTGCCCAAAGAGATTGAATTATTCAGCACTGATAAATTATGTTCCACCAAGGCGGCAAAACAAAGTTTGGAGTTACAACAGCCATTTTTTTCATTTATCCAAAATATTCTGAATAAAAAAAATGAGTTAGATAACAGTTATGCTCAATTTTTGCTGTCGTTAAAACGCCAACTGTTTCGTTATGTCGAACAACAACTGACGCACAAAAAGCAACAACGCAATTTACAAAGTTTTGACGACTTGATCCTCAATGTCTATCATGCCTTGCAAAAACCCAATCAACAACGGCTGATGCACGCGATGCGGCAGAAATATCAAGTGGCATTAATTGATGAATTTCAAGACACTGACCCGGTACAGTACCACATTTTCAACCGAGTGTTTCATCATCCTGACAGCACATTATTTCTCATCGGCGATCCGAAACAAGCGATTTACAGTTTTCGCGGTGCCGATATTTTTGCATATCTGCAAGCGAATGAAAATATAGGACAAGATTGTCATCACACCCTAGATATTAACTATCGTTCAGAACAACCCTTAGTGATGGCAGTGAATACAGTTTTTCAACAAGCAACGACCCGTCCTTTCTTGATTGAAGAGATTCAATTTCATCCTGTTACACCACAAAAAGACAAATCGAACAGCACCCTTTTGCTCAAAGGACAGCCGCAACCGCCGCTGAAAATTTGGTTTATTTCTCAAGCTCAGTTGCTTGCCTCCAAAATTGATCAAAAAGAATGGGATAGCCATTATATCCCGCGCGGCATTGGTCACGAAATCGCTGAATTACTCAATTTAGCAAAAAAAGGTCAAGTGATTCTTGAAGATAGAAAGCTGACCGCCGGAGATATTGCAGTTTTGGTGCGAACCAATGCACAAGCGCATTTTATCGAAAAGCAATTGATTAAATTAAATATTCCTAGCGTATTGTACAGTCGCGAAAGTTTATTTGTCACGCGTGAAATTGTCGAAATTGAGCGAATTTTACACGCGATTGCCAATCCAACGGTGGAATCTTGGGTCAAAGCCGCGCTTGCAACGGATATGCTCGGTTTGTCTGCACAAGAATTGTATGCGATGAGTGAACATGAAACCCAGTGGCAAACGCGATTGACTTGGTTTCAGCGATATCACTTTATTTGGCAAAATAGCGGTTTCATCCCAATGTTTCGTGAATTGTTAGTCAAAGAAAAAATTTCGAGTCGCTTGCTGAATTATCCCAATGGTGAACGTCGTTTAACCAATGTGTTACACGCGGGTGAATTACTGCATCGAGTTGCGGTAGAACAAAAATTAGGAATGAACGCATTGTGTTATTGGTTGGCAAAACAACGGGAAATTGCCCAGGAAACCCAAGATGAGGAGCGGATGTTGCGATTGGAAAGTGATGAAATGCGCGTCAAAATTGTCACGGTTCATAAAAGCAAGGGATTGGAGTATCCGATTGTATTTTGTCCATTTTTATGGAGTGGCTGGCTCAATGTAAATAGCAGAAATCAGGAAAAGAAACCGTTACTTTTTCACGATGAACACAAGCAATTTATCTTGGATTTAGACCCTGAACACAGTAAAAAGTACAAGCAATTTGCGTTGAATGAAGAAAAGTCGGAAAACTTGCGTTTATTGTATGTGGCACTGACGCGGGCGAAATATCGCTGTTATGTGGTGTGGGGACAATTTGAAAAACCGGTGGAACTTCCTGCAAAACCGGAAAAATTTGAGAAGTTGGTAAATTCTCCCTTATCTTATACATTGCATCCGAAGCGAGATTTTTCACAACCGATTGAAGATGAAAGTTTATTGGATGATTTACGTCATCTGGTCGCAGCGTCAAAAGATGAGATTTCGCAACAATATACTATCGAAGTGGCGACAGAATTTCCGATAGAAATCAATAAGTATCAGCGATTTTCTGAATCTGTTACGCGGTTACAAGCGCGTCATTTTACCGGTTCGCTCTATAAAGCGTGGCAAGTGACCAGTTTTAGCGGTTTAGTCGCGGCGCAAGATACGGAACGTCCTGATTATGATGAAACAATTCAACCGGTTGCAACTGAGTCGGTGGTGACAGAGATTTTGAATTTTCCGGGGGGAGTAAAAACGGGGATATTTATTCATAAGCTATTGGAATTGATTGATTTTACGCAAACAAATAGCGAAATTATCACCACGATGATTACTGAACAATTGGTTAAACATGGATTTCAGGAAACGTGGACAGAAACATTTCAGCAATTGTATCGAAATATTGTTGATACGCCTTTGCAAAATCAGAGTGAATTGAGTTTGTCACAGATTAAACGAGATAAACGATTGAATGAGTTGGAATTTTTCTTTCCATTGTCTGAAATTGACACAACTGGATTGCAGCAGATTTTTGCTCATCATGCCGATCACAATCCGTTATTAAACAAGCTCTCCGGATTGAATTTTGCGCGTTTGAATGGATTCATGAAAGGATTCATTGATATGGTGTTCGAGTATCAAGGCAAGTTTTATCTGGTAGATTATAAGTCAAATTGGTTGGGCGGGCAGCAAGTGGCTTATCGACAAGAGAATTTGCAAGCTGCGATGGTGCGAGAACAATACATTTTGCAATATCACATTTATACGGTTGCGTTGCATCATTATTTGCAATTACGCTTGCCTAACTATCGGTATGAACAGCATTTTGGCGGCGTTTTTTATTTATTTGTGCGTGGAATGCAACCAACGTGGGGGGCAACGTATGGCGTATATCATGATGTCCCCCATCCTGAATTAGTTCAAGATTTATCCAATTATTTGCTCAACATGAAAAATATTTAGAGAGTAATGAATGAGTTGCTCGTTACATCAACGAATTTGGAAAATCGTAACCCATTGAGGAACATCACGCTGCTATTTTCTGCGATTGAATGAGTAACATAACAGATCAGGACTTTTTGATAATAGGCGATTGATTGAAATAGTCCTTTAACTTTGACATGATGGAGTTACCACTTTGTTTAGTCAACAGTTCTGACTGTTCTTCTTGATCCAACTCTGGTGGTAGCTTCAGATTCCTCAACGCTTTCATCATTTCTAGTAACTGATCTGCATCCATAGTTCTTAGGTTTGGGAAGTACTGATCCAACTCTAAGTTGATGTTGATAGAGAGATATATCCCTTTCCGTAATTCAAATGATTTTTCTAGTACTACTGCATCTTGATACAACTGTCTCACTTTTGATTTTTCTAATACTACTGCATCTTGATACAACTGTTTCACTTTCTGAGTTTTGGCATACTTGATTGCATTCTTGATATCGGCTTCGTTGGGCAATGGACGACTTAAAAAACGTTGGCGTACAAACTGATACGCTTCCTCATTTTCTTCAAACGTTTCCTCCACATCACGAATGCAGTTAATCCGTAATTCCTCATCCAATGTTACATCCAATCCGTCGAGAAAAAATTCAAGCGCGCTGTATTTTTCGTACCACTCCCATAATTTCTCAGACAATTGTTCTGGCGGGAGGACGTAGGACAAATAAATCGGCGCGTCCATGCAGGCATCGTACAAGACGTTCATTTCTTGGGCGCGACACGGCGTAGGTGTCTCATCTCTCACGGACACCTTGAAATATTGGTCATTTTGATGATAAAACGCCTGACCCACTTCACCAAATAACCAAGTTTCTGCACTCAGTACGTTGTCCATTTTTTGCCCAATTTACTGATCATTTTTGATACTCGAAGCACATCTTTTTTAGCCAATTTCGCCTGTCGCTGCGGATCAACTTTGCCAAAAGTGAGTTTTTTTGGAGCGCGCACTTCCACAATGTCATCACGAATAATTTGTTTAGAAATATGCACTTCAATAAAATCATCTTCCATTTTGTCGCTGGCGGAATGCGTCAATATATCTGGAAAATCGCATGGTTGAGTTGATTCTGTGATGCGTTCGCCCAATTTCGCCACCGCCAGTTTACCGCGATTTTGCCATGTTGCGCGATAGCCGGGGGGAATGCAAGGCTCTTGTTTGGGAAGATATGGATGCTTTTTCAAAAAGATAAAGGGATTCTCTTCAAACAAACTTGCATATTCTTGCAACGCCGCCCCATCCAACACGATACAAAATTCCCCGTAACTACGCAATCCCGACGGACGCGAACACAATGCCCCGTAACGAATACTTTTCCCACGTTCCTCACCAAACAGGCACACATCCGTGATTTCGCGATCTCGATCAAATTTTTTTATGCCTTCACTGTACAATTCGTAATAATTCTTATAAAACTCATGTTGTGCGACAATACGATTGACTGTCTCAAACGCCAAATTGATAGTGATGCACGCCATTTCTTCAACATGTCTTTGAAAATCTAAGATAATCTGCCACAACTGGGCACAAATTTTTTCAACGTGTTCATAACGTTCATGCAACGCGTTGATTTCTTCAGGTGCCGCAGCAGCCACAACATTTGGGGTCATGACACTTCCTCTAAGCGAATGATTTTATCCCAATTCTTTAGAAAAATCAGCATCTATCTATTGTGCAGTCAATCACGCATCATCGACAAATTTTCATTTCTGCTTCGATTGTTTCGGTGACACTGGCGTAATTGGACGAGGCACCAATGGTGTGGGTTTCTTCGGCAAAACATGATCTAACAAAGTATCATACGTTTTGGGATCCGCTTGTTCTTCGTTGAATAATCTCGCAATTTCACGCTGGCGGTTTCTAAAATTTTGTACTAATGCGGTGTCATCTGCTTTAGAACCTACAATCGTTGGTACGATAATCAATACCAATTCGGTGCGAGTTTTCTGTTTATCGGTCGAAGAAAATAAGGTGTCACCCACCACAGGAATATCTTGTAATCCAGTAATTCCTTGTTTATCATTAGAATTTCGAGTCTCAATCAAGCCACCAATCACAATCGCCGTTTTATCGCGCACCACCACCGAAGTTTCAATGCGTCGCGTGGTGAAAGATTGTAGATTTTCTGTCGTTCGCGTCGGACCGGGTTGTGCAACTTCTTGTTCAATCTTCATATTAATCACGCCATCGTCATTGATATGTGGAGTGACTTTGAGAATAACCCCAGTTTTCTTATACTGCACGTTGCGCGACGTTTGGTAATTATTGACCGAGGACACATCAATTCCACTCAAAAACGGTTCTTCTGCACCGACGTTAATCGAAGCCTCTTCATTGTTGCGTACTAGAATCGACGGACGCGATAACACGTTGACATCATTGGTCGAAGAAATCAAATTCAACAGCGCGGTCAAGCCACTGCTAACGTAATTCGCTACGAATCCAGTGATTGTCGCATTGCCAGTATTGGTCGTCGTCGTAGTCCCCCCAGTCGTCGTGGTTGCGGTACTTTGGGGAATAATCGAACCGCTGGGAACATTGAAATTGGTGCCCACATAGCCATGATTATTATCAAGCAACACTTGCCAATCAATCCCAAATTTCGTCGCATCAGTCAATTGCACTTCGGCGATCACCACGTTGACCATCACTTCTTTTGGCACTTGATCGAGCAGATAAATCGTGTCTAACAGTTGCCGATAATCGCGCGGGGTGGCACGAATCACCAAACTATTCGTCGGTTCATCTGCCACAATTCCTACTTTAATGTCTGCGGAAGTTCCCCCCGTTCCAATAGTACGATTAGTATCATTGGTATTGGGCGTGGGCGGCATCACTTGATTAGGTAAAATTGGCGGTTTGGGTTGCAGTGGCGTGGGATCATCAGGGCGTTTATCGTCCTTTTTTTCCTCAGATTTAAACACACTGGTCAAAGTCGCTGCGATATCTTTGGATTTTAAATTTCGCACCCGATAGATAAACACTTGTTCCTTGCCTTCATCGCTGCGTTCATCCAGAATATCCACCCACATGCTGACTTCATCAAAACTCCCGCCCGGCGGCGCAACCACGAGAATAGCATTGGTTCTTTCTAAGCCAATCACACTGTATGCAGAGGGAGAAGTGGTGCCGGAGAGAGCCTGTAGAATTTTTTCTAATTCCTGTTGCACTTCTGTCGCCTTGGCATTTTTCAACCGAAACAAGCGGATACCGCGATGTGTGAACGGATCGGCATCAAATACTGCAAGCAATTGATTCACCCGTTGTAACCGTTGGGGCGAGGCAATCACTCCGATAACATTGACGTTGGGCAAACTGATGACCCGTCCAGTCGGTTGCAATAATGGCGTAAGGATTTGCAGCGCGGAATCGGCGGAAATGTAACGTAAGGGCACAATTTGCAACACTTCGGGCGCGTCACTGCCTTCTAAACCCGCAACTGAACCGACCGTATTTGGCAACAATGAGGGGCCCGTTTTCTTAAAATGATAAACATCCCCTTTTTTTTCTATTGACACACCGGCATCGACTAACAGTAATTGCAACAGGGGCCATAAATCTCTCTTGGTCAGTTTTTTCTCAGACGGGGTGCGAATGGTGACTTTATCGGCAATCGTGGGATCAACAACCATCGTTAAGCCCAACGTATCGCCCACAAGATCAATAATCTGGCGCAAATCGGTTTGTTCAAAATTTAATTCAATGGGTTGATTATCTGAAATTGCTTTTAAATCGCCCGGCGACCTCGGCGTGAGAGTCGGCACATCGACCAATTTTCCGACATGACTTGGGTCTTTGGGGAGCTCGCCCTTGGTCT
>DYNO01000080.1:12601-13737 GCA_020721025.1 Thiomargarita sp.
ACATCGACCAATTTTCCGACATGACTTGGGTCTTTGGGGAGCTCGCCCTTGGTCTGCAACAATTCCACAATGGGCGGTTGTGCTGTGGGCAAAACTTCCGGCACACTGCTCGCGGCAAGGTCGTATGCACTGAGCGGTGGAGTGGTGGATTTTTTGGGCGGGGTGGAGCAGGAGACGAATGCAGCAACAGAAACAATAATCAATGATTTTTTTGACCAAGACATGCGGGTTACTCGTGAAAACATGAATGTTAGTTTATTATAAACCGATTTGGCATTTTTAAACTCATTATTGTACAAGATAAGTTTCTCAGTTGTCATACTGTTATGGTTGATCATCCTCATCAAATGTCATCAACGGTGCAAAAGAAGAAGTTTTTTAGACGATGCTAACATTCTACTCATTGATTTTTCAGTAAAATAAACCGACTCCTCATTCGCTTATTTCATGTAAAGAGTCACAGAGGATGTGATGAGCTACCCGTTAGGTTTTTGGATTTAATAGATTAGGAATAAATTTACAGATGCCAATCACTCTATTACAAGAAGGAATGGACAAGATTGTAATGAAGATACTCAAGCTATTGGGAATAATCTTTATTACTTTGCTGATCATTGCATTTTTTGCGGGCAATACAACACTCTGGCGAGCAATAATCATTCTAAGTGTATTAATGACCGCCCTTGTGAGTATTGTGCTCATCAGTGGGTTAAGTATTCAATTGGTCGCCTATTCCATAGATTTTCGACTCGGTTTCAGAAGAACCATCAAACCAAGATTGACTGTTTTATTGGGAAATAAGCATCGTTTATCAAACACGGAGGTGCGGGGGACGGTGAGATTTTTGCGTAAGAGCTTGCGTGATTTATGGAATTTTGACACGCCGATTGACACCACAAAATTGGAAGAAGGTTTAACATCCATTACAGATAATGCGAGTCGGGTCAGTCATTATGAATTGAATAGCATCGAAATCATGCTGCACAGAGGCAGAAGAAGACTGCGCCAAGTCAGATTTTTATTAATCGTTGGGATTGCGTTCCTTTTTTTTCTGATCGGTTGTGGGACAGGAATATTGTTTATATAGAACCGATTTGACATCTTTAAGCCATGTAGATTAAGCTGTTTCTATTTTC
>DYNO01000271.1 GCA_020721025.1 Thiomargarita sp.
CAACTCACACAATTATTATTGACGATACCACCTTGCGCGATGGCGAACAATCGGCGGGCGTGTCATTCACCTTGGAAGAAAAACTGGCGATAGCGCGGGATTTAGCCATCTTAGGCGTGCCTGAGCTGGAAATTGGCATTCCTGCAATGGGGGGAAGAAGAACGCCAAAGCATTCGAGCCGTCGTGGATTTACGCCTCAATACTCGATTATTGGTCTGGAGTCGGATGCGCGAAGATGATTTAGAATTGTGTCGAGATTTGGGAATTGACATGGTGGATTTATCTATTGCCGTTTCTGATCAACAGATTACCCACAAATTACGCCACGACCGCACTTGGGTATTGGACACCATTCGCACCCACATTGCAAAAGCCTTGGATTTGGGCTTGGAAGTGAGTATCGGTGGTGAAGATGCGTCTCGTGCTGACGTGAATTTTCTGCTGCAAGTCGCTGAAACTGCACAAAAATATGGTGCTAAACGGTTTCGCTTTGCCGATACGGTGGGCATCATGGAACCATTCGGCGTGTTTGATGTGATTGGTAAATTACGACAAGCTGTTGATATTGAGATAGAAATGCACGCGCATGATGATTTGGGTTTAGCAACTGCCAATACCCTTGCTGCGGCAAAGGCGGGAGCGACGCATTTAAATACGACCGTCAATGGGTTAGGTGAACGGGCGGGGAATGCCGCGTTAGAAGAAGTGGTTTTGGGATTAAAACAGTTTTATGATTTTGAAATGAATATCAATATGCAGCACTATCCGACGGTTTCGCAACGAGTGGCTCAGGCTTCGGGTCGTCCGTTGTCATGGCAAAAAAGTATTGTGGGAGCGGGTGTTTTTACCCATGAGGCGGGAATTCATGTCGATGGTTTATTGAAAGACCCGCTGAATTATCAAGGGGTTGATCCGCAAGAAGTGGGCAGAAAGCATCAATTCGTGCTGGGCAAACATTCCGGCACCCAAGCGGTGATTCACGTCTATGCGGAATTAGGCATTGCCTTGTCGCAGGAAGAAGCCAGTTTGATTCTCGCGCAAATCCGCCACCATGTTACGCATACGAAACAATTACCTACGCCGTTTTTTTTAGAAAATTTGTATTGCAAGCTGCAACAACATACTTACGCGCCGTTGCAACCCCATTAGCTGACTCACAAGTTTTATGGTCAATTTAAAGTGAAGTCTCACTCAAAATCGCATTGACAGCATGACTTAAATCTTCGTAAATAGGCACGTCGCCGAATCCTTCCAAATCTTGCACCGTTTGCCGTCCCTTGCCAGTCAAAACCAACATCGGGCGGGCGCGGGAGGCAATTGCGGCTTGTAAATCCCGTAAAGAGTCGCCAATCGCCGGCGTGCGTGCCAATGAAACCCCCAACCGTTCAGCAATATCATGAAATAATCCTGGATGTGGTTTGCGACAATTACAACTATCGCCACTGTGGGGACAGAAAAAAATCGCTTCAATTGTCCCGCCCACTTCAGCTAATTGTCGGTGCATTTTGTTGTGAATTTGATTGAGATCATCCAACGTAAACAAGCCTCGCGCCACTCCCGATTGATTGCTTGCCACTACCACCCGATAACCCGCTTGATTGAGGCGCGCAATGGCTTCTAAACTGCCCGGTATCGCCTTCCATTCGTCCACCGACTTAATATAATCAGGCGAATCATAGTTAATCACCCCATCTCGGTCTAAAATTACCAATTTCATCGGATATTCCTCACGCAGGTTTTGATAAACTTACTGTTTTTTATTCACAGATTCAACAATTTGTGTTTCTAATTGGTAAATGATGGTGAGCGTGCCATATTCGCTATCAGAAAGGATAGATGTTTTTAACTCGTTGAAATAATCCAAAATATTCTGACGCAACAACGGCAATCCCTCCTCCTTGGTTTTGGCATGATCCCATACATCCCAAATAATAATTCCTATCGCAATCACTGGTCCCAGCAATTCACCTCCCAATTTTGCGATGACTTTTGCCCCAGTGGTGGCTGCCATATTCGCCGCGGCTTTTCCTGCCAATTTCGCGGTCAACTTGCTCCCCACCCCTTTTATCAAGGGAGCTAAGGATTTCGTGAGAATTGCTGCACCGGCAACGGTCGTCCCCGTCAGTGCCTTGAGTGACAACGCCGTTTCGCGATTCGCCTCAGTACGTGTGGTCATCACCGCGATATTATCCAAATATTTTTCCCACTCTGCAATTGGAATATGGTACTTTTGTGGAATTGCATTCAATTGGGTTTGTAATTGCTCGACATAGTATTTTACGGTATCTTGTGCAATATGTTCAATTTCCAACTGTGCAATTTCTGGACGCAGCACGCGGGTTGCAAATTCCTCTTGCACTTTCTCGGTCATTCTTTCCTGTGCGGTACGTTGGGATAAATTCAGCCAATGCACAGTGCCGTGATACAAACCATTCAACCCAAGAAGTTGTTGATTCCAATAATTAAAATACCATTTCAAGAAATCGTTATCCACCCGTTGCATCAACTTATTCACCCATTGATCGACCGCGTTCTGTGCAAATTTTTCAGTCTCTTGACGGGTTTGCACCACCGCGTCGATGAGATGTTGATCAATTTCTCGCCATACTGTTGGGGGAAGAATCGGTTTTACTACAGCAGCAATAGGTGAATTGGGCGGAGGTGGGTTTGAAAAAATCAGATATTTGCCAACAGCGGCAGCGATGACGACTAAGACAAGCAACCAAATCAGTGAGATACTTAATTTTCGCACCGATTCTAACATTTGATACCATGAAACAAGGGGAGGAGGGTCGGAAGCCATATTTTAAAGTTTTGAGTAGTGCCACATGAGGTTAGGGTTCGGAGTCATCTTTTGGAAATGATGTAGGGGCATCGACGCAGTGTGAGGAACGCTTTGTTTTATTTGATAAAATTTACCATATTGTCATTTGTTCAGAATCGATACCCCGCATTCACCATCAAACGCCGTCCCAGTCCCGGTATCGGCGCACCGCCACCACGATAGGGTTGGGCGTAGCGCACGTCGGTGTCGAGTAGGTTGGCGATACCGATGCCGTAGTGCCAGTTTTTATGCTCTTGGCGGTAGAACACGGTCAAATCGGTTTCCACATCCAGTTTTTGTGGTTCGCCGCAAAGCCATTTTTCGGGATCGCTGACGCAGGCGTAACGCCCACCTACCAAGATGGCGGTGAGATTCAGGCTGGCACCATTATCCAGTTTGTAGCCGAGATTCAGGCTCAACTTGTGGTTGGGAATCCCCAGCACTGCGCGGTTGTCGGCTGCCACAGTCAACGTATCAATATTGCTGTCATCCAGCATGAACAAAGAATAGCCCAAATCGGCACTCCAGCGGTTTTGCCGCAATTGCAGTTGGAATTTCGCCGCCGTAGGTGCGGATGTCACCGGCGGTCACAGTGGCGACGGCAAAGGGATCGTAGGCAATGTAATCCTTAATTTCCGACCAGTATAGAACCGATTTGAAATCTTTAATACCAAGTGAAACAGGTCTATAACCC
>DYNO01000081.1 GCA_020721025.1 Thiomargarita sp.
CAGAGCTTGTGTACCATGGCGTTCGTATTCAAACTCAACCCGCTCAACTTGTCCAGGCTTGGCAGGATGCGTGGGATGAATGCGCTCCAAAGCCTGAATCCCAGTTTTTTCATCGTATCCCCCCTACTTGACTGTTTAAATCAGACAATCAACCATTCAGACATTTTTATCCCGCAGATGATACCCCGTCGCAGCAATCAATTTTTTCGCTTCAGTTTCATGAAATTGCGCTTTTTCCGGTTCAGCACGACGCATCGCCAGATGATAATCCACCGCGTATAATTTCATGTCACTGCGCTTGATAATTAGCCATGCCTTCGTTAAATCATGCTTCGCTTCAGCAACCTGCTGTTGATCTAAATAAAAATTGGCGCGGTCGATGAGGAACATAGGTAAATGTTCGCGTCTTTCAGTCTTCCCTATACTTGCTACGGATTGATTAAAATAACTTTCAGCTTTTTGAGAATTATGGAGTTTTGAGTAAGAACGAGCAATAATGAGTTGATTAAGCGAAATATAAAGTAACATACCTATCTTTAATGATGCTTCTAAATTCTTCTCACCATGTTCTAGTATTCCCTCAATCTCCAGTTGAGTTCTATTTTGATCCAACATTAAACCACAGTACCAAAACTCGATAATTAAATGTAGTATCATTGGATACACCTCATAATTTGTTTCCAAGTTAGGTGGTGTTTTTCTAATCTCTTTAAAAATTGCTGCAGCCTCAGCCAGCTGTCCTTGCCGATGGAGAACCGTAGCTAAATAAGCCCGACTTCCCAAATAGTCACGATTCATGGATTCCAAGTTTTCACCTCTATCAGCATATTCAATCGCTTGTTGTGCTATCTGAAGTGATTTTGCCAAGTTCCCTAAAATTAAAAATGCTTCTACAAGGTTCTGAGATGATGTTGATGCATCCGTCCATCTGCTTAATCGTACAAAGATTTCAATACTTTTTTCCCTCGGTTCAATAGATTCAGCTACACGCCCCACTGATTTTAAACAGTAAGAAATGGTTGTCAATAACCATGCTATATCCAATTTTTGCAACCCCTGTTGTATTGGCTGTTGTGACCATCCTTCAGGAAAAAAGGCGGTTAAGGTGGCTAAATCTTGACTATACGCCCCAGTAAACTTGTGCCAACCATAATGTTTGACTCCCTGCTGAATGCGTTGTTGATATAGCTCCAATGCTTTTTGATACTCCCCCGCCAAACAGCCATGCACCACCGCGCGATACAACGGCTTTAATTCCTCTAACGTGTCCGGCTCTTTCTTCGGAACTTCTTGATAATATTCAAATAAAACCAAGTGCGCTTGTCGAAATAGATCGGAGTGGGTTTCTTTAAATTGTTGGGCAAAATAGCTGCGAATCAACGGGTGACAATCCCATTCGGTACGCATTCCTTCATGAGGTAACAACAAGCCCGCGTTTTCTAACGTTTTTTCCAGTTGTTGCCACTCGGTTGAATTCAAATCACGCAACGGCGCGGCACAGTCGGCTTTTTTGATCAATTCATCTTTTTCTGCCAATCCCAGCGGACGATCAAACAAACTGAGTAAATTTAAAAAAATCGCTTCTGGGGTATTGTTTTCAGTATAAAAATCGGCGTACCATTGCAAAACTCGGCGCACCTGACGATACAACTTTTCATCCTCTTCACGCAATGCCTGTGATGATTCCAAAGATTCCAGCGCAGTTTGCAGCATTGGCAACTGATCACGACGGGCAATATCACCGTTAAACTGAGCCACCAGCATTTTTCCTAACAAAACCAACGCCAACGCATGACCACCCATTTCTTGCGTCGCTTGCCGTAATTCTTTATCTGTCCCGATCACGCCCAATTTTCGCAATAACTTCGCACCGTTTCCATTCAATAATGTTTGTAAATCAATCGTTTGATAATTTTTATCTGCCCAACTGGGCAATTCGACCAACGGTTGCCGCGACGACACCACAATTAAACTCGGCGACTGATTTAAGCCGTGATATTCAATGTCAGTAAATAATGCTTTCAACGCGACATCTTTCAATTCACCGTCCAAAATATGCGTCGGATGCTGCAATGGCTCTAAACCATCTAAAATCAAAATAAAGCTCTGATTTTGCAAACATTTCGCCAAAGCACGCCCCTTTGCAATGTCATCTTTGGGCAATTCACCGCTGTAGCCAAAAAATGGCAGTGCAGCTTGAAAAAACGGAATGGAAGAATTTTGCGTGTCGTGCGAACCTTGCGAATAAAACGACCATGCGAACACTTTACTCGCGCCGTGATAATCCGGTTGCATATCTTTCAACCATTTAGAAATCAACGCAGATTTGCCCACGCCGCCAATGGCTTGAATGTAAACGAGTCGTTTATCTTTATTTTTCAACGCAGTGGTTAATTTTTTCAATTCACCACCGCGCCCAATCAATTCCACTGTTGCCAGCTTGGGCAAACGGGAGAAATCAATATTTTCAGTGGGTTGTGGAGTCTGGGCGGGCGGTTCAAGCAAACTTCGTTTAGGAATCCAATGATAAATCTTTTGCCACACATAAATTGCAATCGCAAGCAATAATAGTGTAAAAACAATAAACTGCGAAATTTCTTTTGGGACTCCAACGTTTTCTGCCACTGCAAAAAAACTATCTAATAATCCAAAAATCGCACTGATGTCCATTGCCTCAATCCTACGCTAAGTTGGCTTTTGAGGATATTATAGCGGAATGTCTGAACCTTAATTTTCTTAATTAACATAATTTTCATAATAACGGCTTCAATTAGGTCAATTAAGCAAATTAGGCGAATTAAGGTTCAGAGGTCTGAATCACTTACGGTACAATAAAATAACTCGCCTCACCTAAACAAGCACCCACTGGAAAATCACTTTGACCGTATTGATTATACGCGGCGACTGTTGCGTAATAGGCTGTTCCTGTCAGTAAATTATCAATGGTAATGCTGGTTGCGGGGCCCACATCATCCACAAATAACGGACTACATGCCGGATACGGCGCGTAATACAATCTGTAACCGGTGGCGTTCATCGCACTCCATTCTGCGGTCAATTTTCTGCCTGCCAAATTCATGAAAAAGTTTGGCACACCGGGACGTTGACCGGGCGTGGTGGAAACGTAAGTCAAGATTTTTGAAGAATAAGGCTCAACAGTGACAGAATCTTTCACCGTCGCGCCATTCAAATCTTTATACACATTGCCATTCAGCGCAAACGTTTTCTCGACCGCGCCTCGATTCACAAAAATTTTCGAGCGTTCCTGCGGAGGAATTGCTTTTTTCAAAGCGACCTTGTAAAGTTCCACGTTGTCAATCCACAAATTCGCTTCGGTATCGGTTTTATCCAGCAGGAAGAAAATACGCATGTCCGTACCCAATTCATCCAATTTAAACAAATAGGTGTAATTGCGCCGCGTTGGACCGCCGGGAAAGCGATAACGTCCCCCCAATAATTTCACGCCGTTTTTACTGGTTCGATCAAAGATACCGACGCGCATCATGGCATTGGTCGGACGCATCGAACTGAAACTTAGTTGATAATACTGATCTTTTTCAAACGCGATGGCATGACCATTATTGACACGAGAAAGACTATCGCTATAATCATTTTTAAAATGCAAGGTGAATCCATCCATTCCCGCTTTCTTTTCCTGTGTAATTGTCCCAGCGGTCACTTCCCAAGGTGCAGCATCAGCTTCAAACGTCGAATTGCTGACCAAATTGGGGCTGAGCACCTGCCCAACATCGTACAATTCATTGTTAATTTTGACCACCACCCACTTTTCAGCATCGGTTTTCGAGTTTTTATCATAGCCCGTTTCCGTCTTCCACCAGTCTAAATCGAAGATAGCCGATTGTGGATCGAGCAGTTGGTAACGATACAATTCACCACCGGAAGTTGTGCCGATGCCCTGTCCTTCGTTGCTGTTGTAATAGGGATGTCCATAAAAATTGTTTTCAAATACGCCAAACAACCAATTTTTCTGATCCCGCTTGGTTTGTCCCAATGTCCACTGCCCCGGATCGAGCGCGTACAGCACATTGTTTTGAACGTTGTAATTTAAACTCGCGGTGCCGGTATAAGTTCCCATTGCCATCGTGAGTTGAAACAAGCGATTGTTATATAACGTATTATCCTTGATCACGTTATTTTTCATCGGCGTGCCAATGTGGATGCCGTCATCGGTGTTCATAATGGTATTGTGCAACAATTGATTGCCATCATTCTCTAAAAACATCACGATTCCAAACGCATACGCCGAATTGTCTTGAAAACCCACGCCATCTCGCCAACTGTCTTTGTTACCATAAGTATTGAAAATAAGGTTGTCACGTAGAATATTGCCATGACAGTCTTGCAGATAAATTGCCCCACCATCTGCCAACAATGCCAATGCCCGTTCAATCACGTTTTTCTCAATGATACTTTCCTCGCCCGCCTTGCCACTGCCCACGCGAAATACAATGCCAGAATAGCCTATGTTTCTGAGGATGTTGTTTGAAATCACGTTTTTAATTGAAGTGGTTGGTTTGTCTGAACCCATCACAATACCGTTATAACCACCCTTTATACTGGGATTGAGTCCAACATTTTCAATGAGATTGTAGCTAACGGTAGTATTAGTGGTGGGCCAGAAAATCACCGCTTCTCCATAAATATCCCGGATCAAATTGCGACTGATATCGACAAAACTCACGCCCGTGCCTCGTACCCCAACGCGACTATTGGTAATGGTGTTATTAAGCACCTTCATTTGTTGTTTCAATGAGGATAAATACACCGCAGCATCACTGTAGCCGGTAAAAGTGAGATTTTGCAAGGTGGTGTAATCGGTCAACGTTGTACCAGAGGTAAAAACAGAAGCGGACACTCGATTTTCCAAGTCAGTGCAACTGACACTGGGAGGCGGGATAAAATACATTTTTTTGGCAACGTCATCGGTAAACCATTCACCCGGCGCATCTAATCCGATGAGTTTATCGAAGAAAAAATAGCCGTTTTTAATTGAGAGATTGCCAATGATCGAGTCAGCCAATTTCATTGTGGTGCCACTGATCGATTTAACCGTAGTGAAACGATATTCCCAATTTGCCGTCCGTAATGCCGTTTGCGCGCCCACCCATCCTTGTGCATTGGGAACAGTAGCCAAATCAGCATCTAACACGGTATCGCCGGTACTTTTTTCATCAATCGACAAAAAACCATCATTGGGATAACGTGCAATGCGTTGCAATTTGCCATCGAACAATAAATCAGTCGGGGCAGTTTGTAATTTCCCGGCAATCATGTCGTCCAGCGGATAAGTCCCATACTGATTCTTAGTGGACAGATTGTTCATGAATGCAGAAATATCAGTGACGCAGGCTTGAATGCCATTGACCTTGATAGGTTGCCACTGATTAATCGGTTGCAGACCAGAAAGCACCGGACTGGGAAGTTGAGGGTCGCCATAGTCACCGATGATAAATGGGTCTTGAGCCGTCCCGCCCGGTAGCAAGGTGGTGTACATCTGTCCGCCAAAAACATCACCCCGTTTGAAATAAATATCATCGCCGGTTTTAAAAACTTTACTTTTCATTGCTTGATGGTAGCGGGTCAGCGTTTTCCATGCTGTTGCTTCAGTCTTGCCGTCTTTCGCGTCATCGCCCGTGCTCGAGGAAAGATAATAAGATTGGGCATACACATTCAGACTGGAAAACAACCACAAGGCAAGTAGCCCATAGCTTAGTCGTTTCATAAGTTCACCGTAAATTAACGAATTGTGGAATTAACTGTTGCAAGTCATTAAAACTCGCCACAGTGTTTGACAACAGTGTAAATTTTTTAGCACTTCGTTTCAAGTAAATACGTCAAGACTTTGGATAACTCATTAAAAATTATCATGTTTTAATTTATACCCCATCACTGAGACTCAGCATCGTTGGTATTTTCTACACTTGCTGTTTAAATGGCACAGTTCAAAGCCATTGACTTAGGGAATTGCAACACAAAAATAGTTATGTTATCTGGTTTTAAGCAATAAAACTTTACAAAACGACAATATGGTAATTTTTTATTAAATAAAACAAAGAGTTCCTCGTTCCAATGCGCCGCGTTGGAATGCAGCCCAGACGCTCCAGCGTCACGAGTGATGATTTTTAACTCATTGCTTTTTATCATCTTGATGAAAAATTGTTGCTCCGTTGAAATAGAGGGCGAAATACAGATGGTTGAACTCATCAAATTTGAACCGGTGACGCAGAGCGTCTGGGCTGCATTCCAACGCGGAGCATTGGAACGAGGAACCGTTTGTTTTATTTAATAAAAATTTACCATAATTGTCATTTTGTAAAGTTTTCGTGACATAGCTGGGGAACTGTAAAAAGCTCATCTAAACCTAGTTTTGCTAAAATCTGACAGGTTTTGAATATTCTTTTTACGTTGCCGTAGCTATATTTGAAATTCGTCAAGCAGAGCTTGCAACACATTCATTACTAAGTTGAACTTGGTGACGAGATAAATGAGTCAAATTTCTCATTGCTTAAATTGCACAATATGTTATAATTCATGGTTATCTATTATCTCATAGCCACAAAAATACACTGTGTATTGGGTTCACTTAAAAACACTGGATATAGGTTTTGATAATTTTGATAATTAAGTCAAACTATTCAATATTTTATCCATCCATCTCTCCAGTCCCCACGCTCTCAAACTCGCCATGGCTTACTCTTTCACTGAAAAAAAGCGTATTCGCAAAGATTTTGGTAAACGCTCCAGTATTCTGGAGAAATTAGGCATTACGGACATGCCAGTTCCTAATTTATTGAAAATTCAGCTTGATTCCTACCGCGATTTTCTGCAATTGAATGTCCCTGCGCATCAGTTAAAAGAACTGGGGCTGCACTCGGCATTCAAATCCATTTTTCCCATCGAAAGCTACTCCGGCACGGCTCGGTTGCAATACGGTGGTAAATTGGAATTAAAAGATAAAGATGGCATACCGATCTTAGATTTGGGCGGCAATAAAATTTACGAAGATGCCTATTTCCGCCTCAGCAAACCCCAATTTGATGTCAAAGAATGTATCGTGCGCGGCTTGACCTATGCGGCTTCGTTGCGAGTCATTGTGCGGTTGGAATTATACGATAAAGATGCGAAAAACAAAGATAAACCGACGGTCGTCAAACAGCAAGAAGTTTATATGGGTGAAATTCCCCTGATGACGGATACCGGTACCTTTATCGTCAATGGCACAGAACGCGTCATTGTATCACAATTACACCGTTCGCCGGGCGTATTTTTTGACCATGATCGGGGCAAGACGCACTCTTCCGGTAAGTTATTGTATTCTGCGCGGATTATTCCCTATCGTGGTTCATGGTTGGATTTTGAATTTGACCACAAAGATTCGTTGTTCATCCGGATCGACCGCCGTCGTAAATTGCCCGCGACGATTTTATTGCGTGCGTTGGATTACACCAATCAGCAGATGTTAGAAATCTTTTTTGAAACCACGACTTACACGCGCAAAAATGACGGATTTGAAACCCAATTGGTCGCAAAACGTTTGTTGGGCGAAACGGCTGCGATGGATATTCGCGGCACCGATGGCGAAGTATTGGTCGAAAAAGGCAAGCGCATTACCGCTCGGTTGGTGAAAAAGTTAGAAAAAGCCAACTTAGAATCTTTGTTTATCCAGAAAGAAGCCTTGTTAGGCAAAGTGTTAGCACACGACATCGCGGTGGATAAAGAAACTGAAACCGGCGAAATGAAAAAAGTGTTGATTGCCAAGGCGAATGATGAATTAACCGATGAACTCTTGGATGTATTGCTTGATCACGGCATTCATGAATTTAAAGCCATTTATACCAATGACTTGGATTGTGGACCCTATATTTCTGACACGTTGCGTATCGACCCGACCACCTCGCAATTGGAAGCGCAAGTCGAAATTTATCGCATGATGCGTCCGGGCGAACCTCCCACTGCGGATGCTGCCAAAGAATTGTTTGATGGACTGTTTTTCTCGTTTGATCGCTACGATTTATCGCCGGTGGGTCGGATGAAATTCAATCGGCGCGTGGGGCGGGAAGATATGGTCGGTCCCGGCACGTTGTCAACCGATGATATTTTGGACGTGGTACGCACCCTGATCGAAATTCGCAACGGTAACGGCACGGTCGATGATATTGACCATCTGGGCAATCGAAGAATTCGCAGCGTGGGGGAAATGGCGGAAAATTACTTCCGAATTGGCTTGGTGCGAGTGGAGCGGGCGGTCAAGGAACGGTTGACATTGGCAGAATCTGAAGGGTTGATGCCCCAAGAATTAATCAACGCAAAACCCGTGTCCGCGTCGATTCGTGAATTTTTCGGCTCCAGCCAGTTATCGCAATTCATGGATCAAAATAATCCTCTCTCCGAAGTGACGCATAAACGGCGGATTTCAGCCCTGGGTCCGGGCGGATTAACACGGGAACGGGCAGGTTTTGAAGTGCGTGACGTGCATCCTACTCACTACGGTCGGGTGTGTCCCATTGAAACGCCTGAAGGTCCAAACATCGGTTTAATCAACTCGTTAGCGGTGTATGCGCGTACCAATGAATTCGGATTTTTAGAAACGCCCTATCGCAAAGTTGACAATGGACAAGTCACCAATCAAGTTGATTATCTCTCCGCGATTGAAGAAGGACGGTTTATTATCGCGCAGGCAAATGCGAATTTAGACGATCACGGCAATTTTATCGACGAATTGGTGACCGCACGGCATGAAGGAGAATCAACCTTAGTCACTGCGGATAAAGTGGATTATATCGACGTATCGCCCAAGCAAATTGTTTCCGTCGCCGCGGCATTGGTGCCCTTTTTAGAACATGACGATGCCAACCGTGCCTTGATGGGATCGAACATGCAACGTCAAGCGGTGCCCTTGGTGCGTGCTGATAAGCCATTGATTGGAACAGGAATTGAACGCATTGTCGCCACAGATTCTGGCGTGACTGTGGTCGCAAAACGCGGCGGCATCATTGACTCGGTGGACGCAGGGCGGATTGTGGTGCGAGTGCATGACGAAGAAACCGTTCCCGGTGAATCTGGAGTCGATATTTATAATCTCACCAAGTATGTGCGTTCTAACCAAAATACTTGCATCAACCAACGCCCCTTAGTACTGCCCGGCAATCGAGTGAATCGTGGCGATGTGCTTGCCGACGGACCCTCGACGGATTTGGGCGAATTGGCATTGGGACAAAATATTTTGGTCGCATTTACGCCGTGGAATGGCTATAACTTTGAAGATTCCATTTTATTATCTGAACGTTTGGTGATGGATGATCGTTTTACCTCGATTCACATTATCGAACAACAATGCGTGGCGCGGGATACCAAGTTGGGGGCAGAAGAAATCACCGCCGATATTCCCAATGTCAGTGAAGCTGCGTTAAATAAACTGGACGAAGCCGGCATTATTCACATCGGTGCCGAAGTGCGTCCGGGCGACATTTTGGTGGGCAAAGTTACGCCAAAAGGGGAAACCCAACTCACGCCTGAAGAAAAGTTACTGCGCGCCATTTTTGGTGAAAAAGCCTCTGATGTCAAAGATACTTCATTGCGTGTACCTTCAAGCACGTTCGGGACGGTGATTGACGTACAAGTATTCACCCGTGATGGTATCGACAAAGATTCTCGTGCGAAACAGATTCAAGATGCGGAATTAGATAAATATCGCAAAGACTTACAAGATGAATCGCGGATTTTAGAAAATGACGTGTATCATCGGATGGAACGGTTATTGAC
This sequence comes from Thiomargarita sp., assembly GCA_020721025.1. GTDB lineage: Bacteria > Pseudomonadota > Gammaproteobacteria > Beggiatoales > Beggiatoaceae > DYNO01. The sequence goes on from DYNO01000081.1 coordinate 9,784, forward strand.
CGGTGCAGTTGCCTTGAACGGGCCCCGGTCACTGCCTGCCAACAGCGTGATTACCAGCGAATATTTGCATAGCATCCCGCGTTTCCAATGGTTTGATATTAGCTTACAAGACAGCAAGTTACACGTTCAAATTGAACAATTTCAACAACAACTCAAAAATGCTCGGAAGCGCAATGAAGAATTGTTAGAAGAAAAACGTCAGAAATTATCCGGTGGCGATGATCTCCCGCCCGGCGTGTTGAAAATGGTCAAAGTGTATCTCGCGGTCAAGCGGCGTGTGCAACCCGGCGATAAAATGGCAGGACGGCATGGCAATAAGGGTGTGGTTTCCATGATTGTGCCTGTCGAAGATATGCCCTATACCGCTGATGGTCGCCCGGTCGATATCGTGTTGAATCCCTTGGGCGTACCTTCTCGGATGAATATCGGACAGGTGTTAGAAACTCACTTGGGTTGGGCGGCGCGGGGCTTGGGCGAACGGATTCAAGCCATGCTCAATGCACAACGTTCCGTTCACGAACTACGGGGATTTTTAGCACAAGTTTATGATACCAGTGGACGCAAGGAAACGTTAGAAGAATTGACTGATTCAGAAATCATTGAACTGTGTCGCAATTTGTGCAAGGGTGTCCCAATGGCAACCCCGGTATTTGACGGCGCAAGTGAGCAAGAAATCAAGGCAATGCTCAAACTCGCCGGACGTCCCGTGTCATTAAGCGAACCAGAATTGATAGAATTAGTCGGTTCTATCAAGGAAACCATTGCACAAAATGAACGTGAAAATGTGCGTCCCCTGCTCGAATCGGCGGGCGTGCGTTTTCCCAAACCCTTGCGTGAAAGAGAATTAGATACCTTGATGCAACGGCTTGCTGAAGTTGAGATTCACAATTTCAAATACGCGTTGGAATCGGTGGGCGGGCGGTTACCGGTGACGGGACAAACCACATTGTACGATGGACGGACGGGTGAAGCGTTTGATCGTCAAGTGACCATTGGTTACATGTATATGTTAAAACTCAATCACTTGGTTGATGACAAGATGCACGCTCGCTCCACGGGCCCCTACAGCCTAGTGACGCAACAACCCTTGGGCGGTAAGGCGCAATTTGGCGGGCAACGTTTTGGGGAAATGGAAGTGTGGGCGTTGGAGGCTTACGGTGCAGCTTATACCTTGCAAGAAATGCTCACGGTGAAATCCGACGATGTGAACGGACGTACCAAGGTCTATAAAAACATTGTCGATGATGATCATCGCATGGAAGCCGGAATGCCGGAATCCTTCCACGTCCTAGTCAAAGAAATTCGCTCGTTGGGAATTGACATTGAAGATGATTAATTAAAAATCCGGGTGGGTGATGAGATTCATTGCCCACCTTAATCACGTTAGATCGCAAACCCTTCTCTTGCATTCTCAAACAGTCAATACAGCGTAGAAAACTCTTCTCTACCTGAATGAGTTGTGATCATGTAAAATGAGCTAAATCACACAACATCAAACTATCATATTATGTACGATTCGATAAAACTTGAAAACTTTCGCACTTTCAAAGAACTCAACATCAGCGGATTGAAGCGAGTCAATTTGTTCGTCGGTAAAAATAACGCGGGCAAAACTTCAATTCTTGAAGCGATAGAATTACTGTCCTCCGATGGTAGCGCATTGTCAAGAATTCCGCATCGAAGAGAAGAAAACTCGATTCGTCATCTATTTAATGGGCATCAGTTGGAAGAAAATTCACAGTTTCAAATCTCAAGTCGATTTAAAGATAAACAATATTTTCTACAATGTCGCATCCTGCTCAATTTAAATCCTCAAGAATTTGAAAAATTATTTAGCCTTCAGATTGAAAGTAGCGAATTGGAAAGAAAAGTCCTCATTCCTCTCTCGTCCGAAGGTGAATTTGACAGAGGAATGTTTCGATACAACATTTTAACAATGCAAAAGCAGACAAAGCGGACGCTTCTCAATAACTCAACTCCAATTATATTTTTAGAATCCAAGGGGATGGACTCATCAGAACTTAAAGAATCTTGGGACTCAATTGTATTAACGCCAAAAGAAGAAAAAGTTTATGAAGCTCTTCAATCTATTACCTCTGATGTTGAACGAATTGCATTTACAACTGAATCACTGTCTGGGATATTCGGCAAACTCAAAAATGTATCAGGAAGAATTCCATTGGGGACTATGGGAGACGGGGTACGTCGCTTATTAGGGCTTGCCATTTGTTTAGTCAATTCAGAAAATGGCTACTTGCTCATAGATGAAATCGACACGGGGTTGCATTATAGTACGATGGAAGAAATGTGGAGTTTTGTGATTCAGACTGCCAACCTATTTAATATACAAGTGTTCGCTACGACGCATAGTTGGGATTGTATCCGAGCATTGGCATGGTTACATCAGGAACATCCTGATCTTGCTGATTCAGTGACTCTCCACCGCGTCGATATGGATGAATCAAAAACGATGTGCTATTCAGCAGAAGAACTCGAAATTGCCGCCCGACATCATATTGAGGTGCGTGGATGAGTTCTGCCAGAAATCCCTCTAAGCACTTGATTGTAGAAGGTAAAGATGATCAATACGCAATTATTCATCTGACCGAGAAACATGGCATAGATTGGCCTAAAGATCAAAGACAAGTGCCGGTTCAAATTGTTGATGCAGAAGGATGTGAAAAAGCGTTAGAAAAGTTTTCAGTGTCCATTAAATCATCAGAACGGATTGGAATCGTGTTAGATGCTGACTTTGAATTCAGTAATCGTTGGCAAGCCATTTGTGATCGTTTGAATAAGTTTGCCACAGAAAATAACGAAACATTGAATATTCCTCAAAAACCAGACCCTGCGGGAACGATCATTCAAATAGGTAAACGTACAGTTGGGATATGGTTGATGCCTGACAATGAAAGTCCCGGAAAGCTAGAAGATTTTCTGAAAACGCTAGTTCCACCAACAGATTGTTGCTGGGATTATGCGGGGCAAGCAGTCGAAACAGCCTGCGCTCTCGGAGCTCAATTTTCAGATTTAGACAGAATTAAAGTTCATATCTACACGTGGTTAGCTTGGCAGGAAGAGCCCGGTCGACCTTTTGGAACGGCGATTAAGGCTGCCTATTTTTCGCATGATACGCCAGAAGCCTTGCTATTTGTAAAATGGTTTAAACAATTATTTGAAATATAAAATCTTTACACAGTTGAATAAACTTGACAGGTTTGAATACTCTAATTTTAAAGTGGATGACATTGTCATAATGTAGCCAACTCTCTGAAATCTCTCACATCCTTGCTATCCCTGCCAGCCAAAGCCATTGACTTAAGGAAAAATCGTCAAAAATTGGTGTTATTCAAAAGATCAAATTCAAACAACGAAGTTTTACTAATGGAAAATAATTTCAAATAAAACCAAGATTTACTCGTTCCAATGCTCCGAGGCTGTAAAAGAACCTCATTTTTTGGATTTTCGGTTATGTAAAATCAACAACTTACAAGTCAAAAATTGTCAATTTTGGGAGTTCTTTTACAGCCTCTCCACGTTGGAATGCAGCCCAGACGCTCCAGCGTCACGAGTTATGATTTCTAACTGATTGCTTTTTATCATCTTGATGAAAAATTATTGCTCCGTTGAAATGAAGGGATGAATACAAATTGTTGAACTCATCAAATTTGAACCGGTGACGCGGAGCATTGGAACGAGGAACTCTTTGTTTTATTTGAAATTATTTCTCATGATGACAGTGTTTGGTAAAATTTCGTTGTTTGAGTTCTTGAATAACATCCGTTTTTGCCGATTCCTCAAGTCAATGGCTTTGACCTATCATAATGGTATAATTTGCAACCATAGTA
>DYNO01000272.1 GCA_020721025.1 Thiomargarita sp.
GAATAACGTTTGATTTTTTACAAACGCTTAACGACATTTTTAACCGCTGTTCATACGAAAATAGAAACAGCTTAATCTACATGGCTTAAAGATGTCAAATCGGTTCTATAAACTACCAATTACCTCTATGTCAACAAAACTATATACGAGCAGAGAAGCCGCACGAATACTCGATGTCTGCCCAAATTCACTTAGGAAATGGGCAGACAATGGTGAAATTAACTGCATCAGAACCAAGTCAGGTCAAAGACGTTATGATGTCGATAGTTACATTGGGAAATCAACTACTTCCACTACAATCTGCTACTGTCGGGTCTCAAGCCACAAACAGCGAGACGATCTTGAACGACAAATTGAATTCCTGCAAAATCAGTATCCTAACGCTGAATTCGTCAAAGACATTGGAAGTGGACTCAACTTTAAACTAAGAGGTCTGAAAACCATTTTGGAACGAGCGATGTCGGGAATTCACATCACTCTTGTGGTTGCTCACCGAGACAGACTTGCAAGATTTGGGGTTGATCTCATTCGACAAGTCATTGAACAAAATGGTGGAAAACTCGTGGTTCTCGAAGAAACTTTACTCTCGTCAGAACAAGAGCTTACTGACGAATTGTTCAATATTCTTGACATACTCGCAGAAAGAATGCCCAAACTTAAAAGTTATAAAAAGCGAATCCATCAAATTGTTACTGACTCTGGAACAGAAATGGTTTAGTCAAAAAGATTCCGATGGTAATTTTATATTCAAATGGTCAAAAGCTGCGGCATATCAATTCTATATGAAAGTTTTACGGGTGGAATTTCCGTGGTATAGTGAAGTTTCATCGGTAATAACTGCGCGGATGTAGATCGAAATTTAAACGGCGCACGGGGGATTTTTCTTCGTGCTTTGGCGGGGTTACGCCCTGATTGATTGATCCTCAAAATTCAATCTGCAAATGTAACAGAACCGGTCAGCCTAAAACCAGTAAGAATGCGACCACATACAGCCATTGCCATAACGGTGGCGACAAAATATCTGGAATATCAAGAGTTTGTAACGGTGTTTGTTCTGCCTGCCTTGCCACTTGGTTGAATAATTCCGCGGCATGTTGGCTGATTATTCGCATTGAATAACGAGAATTTTGGATAACGACCTGTTGTGTCTGGTAAAGTGTTTGTACTGTTTCCACAGTTTCTAATACCAATGCCAAGCGCACTGCCAATCTTTCTGTCGCTAAACCCAATTGATTCAACGGCTTAAGCCACCATTGCAATGCAGCAATAATTTCCGCACGAGTTGTTGTTCGTAATAACAATTGCGCCGCTAACACGATGAAAATCAAGGCACCCACCCGTTCTGACGCTTGTAACCCACTTTGCCATGAGGGAAACCAAGCGAATTCGGGCGCGCTAAACCATAGGTGAAGGATGAAAATTGACAGAAATAACCAACGTAGCCGTTTAAGTAAGGGTAATATCGAAGTGAATGAATTATCCGTGCGATACAACAGGAATAGCAGCGGTAAACTCAATGACCACACGATCAGGTTTGAATGGGTTAATCCAATGATCAGTAAGATAAAACAAGCGATACGGATGACGGGGTGCATGAGCATTTCGACCGGTTGATTTGTAACAATTCCCAATCAATGGCATTGTCTATTGACGAATTTGTTATGGACAGTCCATTGCCCATGCTGGAATATCATCACCTTGCTAGACTATTTTTCCCATTTCATACAGTGGTGCTTTTGTATCCTATCAGGTTGATAAACAAGCCGATGTACATGACTATTGACTGTTGTCAAGTGATTTTGTCACTGGAACTTGTGGTTTGATTTCCACATCAACACTGTCGCGGTTAAATACAATTGTGCCGTCAGTCAAACGATAGCCGTAGTAGAATTTGAAAATGCCGGGAAAGCCGATGATGCCGGTGTAAGTGAATGGGCGCGCCCCACATCCGGAAACGACCTCTTTGTTAAGTGTTTCATCATTTTGCAACACTTCAATTGCCAGTGGAAACAAGTTGACACGTTCTTCTGGATCAATTTTTTCAATTTTTTGCAGCGCGACCAAGCTGGAAAATTGCCCATCCCAAGGATGATAACCCCCTTTTTCGTCAAACATGAAGAAGGTCAATTTGTCTGTCAAATCCGCTTGATACGCAACAACCATCAAAATATCCGCCGCCTGCCCAACATGGACACTATCAACGGTGATCACACCACGAATATCAATAATATCAGATGGTTCAGCTTGTACTGCGCTGCCATTGATGGTGCTACCGCGTGAAAATTGAGCTGTGGTAGGGATAAATTCACCGGCTTGATTGACGGCAAGACCCTGCGGATTTTGCTCAATGGCTGGATCGGTTGTGGGCGTAATCGCAGCGTAAAGTTGAAAATTATCAAAGGCTAACATCGTCTCTTTGCGTGAAAATTCCGTTGAAGCAAAATAAACACCGACCGCTTGCACATCTTGAAATTCATGGGTGACAAATTTCGCATTTTTCACATCAAAATCGACATCCGCATCCGATGGAGTATATTTTGCCCAGAGGGAATTGAGAGGATTAAGTTCAAAGGTCGCACCCTGTTTACCCTTGACTAGATTGGTTGAATTGACATCAATCACATATTGACTGATCCATAATTGTTCGCCATCCTGCGCCACAAAACGAGCATCTTCAATGTTTTTGCGAAACCGAGTGAGATCGACGGTGAATTTACTGGTGGCATCAAATGTGATTTTTTCTGCGGAAGCCCCGCCATTGACGAAATCGGCTTTTTTCCAGAGAAATACCGAAGCAAAATTAACTTGTATATCAGGCGTTTCCCAAAAAGTTTTGGTAATAGTGCCCCAACTCGGATCCACCGGAATCAGGGTCATATCCGACCAATAATCATTGTTATAGCCACGCCCCCGAGCGGTGTTACTTGGAAATTTATCTGAATACAGTCCGGGACTGGCACCATCTTGTTGCACAGAGGCTTGAGGGATTTTGCTAAACAACGGGGTGTCTTTTTGGTCAGTTCTCATCAAATCAGAAACGTTGGTAAAACGTACCACCATGCCACCGTAAAATTTGCCGCTGGGACGATCTACACGATAGGCATACCATTTTTTAGAATCTGGTTGACAGGGCGCGCCTGGGTTGAGCGATTCGGTGAGGCTAAAATTATATGAAAGTTGTGCGTCATTGCTCACGCCGTCGTTGTCTAAATCCATTTTTTGCCGTGAGGTCACCGTTTCGGGATTACCGCGATAAAAACCCGTGATACCAGTACGCATCGGGAGATATTGATCCCACCAATGAATTAATTTAACCGATTCTGCGCGCACTAACCCCATGAATAAGATAAGAAAAATAAAAATGAGAATGCGTTGTTGGTTTTGCATCATGAAAATCCGTCGTGGTTATGAATCAATTGAATTATGATAGTTTAGCATCACTTCATTTTTGAATGTCTGAATTATCATTTTCATC
>DYNO01000082.1 GCA_020721025.1 Thiomargarita sp.
GTTGCTTCATTTCCTCAAAATATTTCTGTGCAGTGTCGAAATCTGGACTCCTGTTCATAAGGGCACTGTATGCAACCATATTAAGCGTTAACCCCTGATGTCGCAGCTTTTTTATCAATTCAGTTGCGCGCTGAAAATGAGTTAAACGATGAATAAATGAATAGGCTCGATTTTCTAATCGCTTCACTTTTCCTTCTAATTGATAATCATACTCAGGAGAAGATGCTTTAAATGCCAATAATGTTGACAATGATAGCGGTGGCTTAATATTTAAATCCTCAATCGCTTGATAAATCTGTTGTAACTTATCAAATTCAAGATCAATCATCATTTCAATCAATTTTTCTTCATCTATCTCCGCCAACGCCAACATGCCCTCTGCTGCCACCTTGGGATTGTCAATCTGTTCCAATTGGGCAATGGCTTTTTGGGTCAAGTAATCAACAAGTTCCTGCTCCGGCTCATAAGAAGCAAGTTTACATTTCGCGGCAAGATACAAATTATGTTCACTCACTTTTTCAATGAAGCGCGTCCGAGCCTCCCCCTCAAGATCGCCAGATTTCAAAGCAATCATTTTGAAGGCGCGCGGATTATGAAGCATGTCAGCGGTGATCTTTTGCATAATTAAAAATCCAACTCAGTACCCAATTCTTCTTGTGCATAAAACTCTAAAAATACTTGATGAACAAAAACATAGCGGTGGTCTTTTTCCACCAAAATATTTAATTCCCGCGCAGTTCTCAGCATGAAATACAACTCAATGTTTAAACCGAGATCGCGATTTCGTTCTTGAAAAATCTTGATGACGTTATTTTCCGCCAAAAACAATATTGGTATCTTGTGACTGTTGTATCGTGAATGCCAAGTGACTCAACAACGAGTGCAGTTTTCGACTCATTTCGTTGTCAAATCCGCTATTTGGCGTACAGCACTGCCAATCATACAGTTGATCAATAAATGAACGAATGATCTTTGTATCCGTGTTGGGAATTTGACCCGTTTTCTCAACCACTTTTACCAAGGCTAATAAAATCAACGGAACACCGATGAATTCTTTAAAAGACTCATTTTTTGCAACAAGAGTGTTAATTTTGTCGTGCACTTCGATGTTATCCGTATTTTTCTGCAAAAACATGGCGATCTGCGGCACATCCATTTTTTGCAATTCAAATACGGGCAGTTGAATCGCCACCACGCCCTTGTAATCTTCCTTACGACTGGTCAGCACAAAAAACACCTGCTCAAATTGTTTCAGAAACGCATTGATTGCTTGATGTTTGTTCTCCTTGTCAGTTTTCGGAATCTCATTCAGACCGTCCAAAAACAGCGTGATTTTACCTTCATTCAACAACTTATCCAGATAACGCTCAAGTTTTTCCTCCTCCGATTTCGCCAACGCATCCATCCCATATTTGACCTGTCTGAAAATCAAGTCGCGTACTGTCACCTCAATTTTTCGTCCATTGGCTTCATCGTCTTTAAAATCTTTCAACTCAACATAAACGGGCAATGGATGATCAATGCTCAATAAATCGTAATTTTTCAACAATTTATCCGCATCTTCTGCCGCCAAATAATGCAAAGTCGTGGTTTTTCCCATACCCGCATCACCTGTGACCAACATCTTGCGCCCGCTAATTTTGCCGCGCAATGTTGCCACTGTTTCATCTTCACTCAATTCTGGTACAAATTCCGATGTATAAGACACTTTGGGATGAGATTTAACGTGGATGATGTCTTCAAACACGCCGCGAATATGCACAAAACGCAACCGTTCTGTCTCAAAATCCAGCTTGACCGATTCTAAATAACGGGTCATGTCTGGTTCAAGAAAACGACGCAATTTCTCAAAATATTTGTAAGTCACGAACAAATAAGCCAAAATACAATCTTCTACGTCTCCGAACCAGTGCCGTTTATCCGCGATCATCTTGGGTTCAGCATCAAAATATTCAATCGCAGTTTTATGATGAGCAACAGCATTACGCAGTTCATAAGCAACTTTCAGCGCAGGTAATACAAAGCCCAACGAAGGTTCATTTCTAAAATGAGCAGGACAATTGGATTCATACCGTTCATCTTTTCCGGGATTTGCAAAAAATACATCCTGTTGATTTTTCTCATCTGCTTTAGGAAGCGCATAACCGATGTCAGCAAAAAATCGCTTTAAACACGCTCTGAGCGAACCGGTCTCTTCTTCGTTGTGGACGATTTGAAAAACCGCTTTCAAATAGGCTTCAAAATGCTTTGCGAAAAAGTCCCGCGCAATTCCTAAACGACTGCACTGATCTTCAACATAGAAAATATGCAGGGCTTCTGTCAATTCAGGCAGTTTTTTATATTCAATCAGTTGCAAGAATATATCAGCGACATCCGACAGCCTGCAATTGGGAAATTTGTCTGGATCGTTGAATTTACTTTGATGATTGATAACTAATTTTTCTTTGATTGTTGCAATATCGTAGATCATAGGTGATTGCGTTTGAGATAATGATATGCCATTGGTGCGGTTGTGAATGAAGTAAAACTTCTTGACATTATTGCAATAAATTCATAAAATTTGCAGTTTTAACCGTCCGTCTTGCATGATGCGCGGTTAGTTGTGGTTATATTGAAATCATCTGGTGATATGTAACACGAGATTACAGCTTTGTCAATGCTATTTCAGACCACATTTCAGAACACTTCGAGATTCACAAGTTATTTTTTAGGAATCATCCTCATGAAAACGTTTAACGCCAAACCCGAGACCGTCAAGCGGGACTGGTGCGTCATTGATGCAGATAACAAGGTCTTAGGTCGTCTAGCGACTGAAATTGCTCGCCGGCTGCGTGGTAAACATAAACCGGAATATACGCCGCATGTTGACACAGGTGATTATATCATCGTGATTAATGTCGAAAAAGTCCATTTTACCGGGCGTAAGGAACAAAACAAAGCCTATTATTATCACACGGGCTATCCGGGCGGTTTGAAAAGCAATACTGTGGCAAAAATCAGAGAATCTCACCCAGAAAGATTGTTACAACATGCTGTCAAGGGAATGTTGCCCAAGGGCCCGCTGGGACGTGAAATGTTTCGTAAACTGAAAATTTACGTGGGATCGGAACATAAACATTCAGCTCAACAACCTACTTTACTTGCGTTATAAAATATGATAGAACAATACTATGGTACTGGACGGCGTAAAAGTTCAACCGCACGGGTGTTTTTGCGTCACGGTGACGGTAAAATTACGGTGAATGCGCGTCCATTAGACGAATACTTCGGTCGGGAAACTTCGCGCATGGTGGTGCGTCAGCCGTTGCATCTGATTGATAGATTGACGAATTTTGATATTTACGTCACAGTGGCGGGCGGTGGTAATACGGGACAAGCCGGTGCAATTCGTCATGCGTTAACCCGTGCCCTGATTGAATATGATAGCAGCTTTCGTAGTCCATTACGCAAAGCAGGATTTGTGACTCGTGATGCTCGTGAAGTCGAACGTAAGAAAATCGGTTTGCACAAAGCTCGTAAGCGTCCGCAATACTCCAAGCGTTAATCACTTGCTTTCTGAATCCAGAAGCGGCAGTTATGGCTGTATTTTGCCTCTGGTTCAGATTGTTCTTGGGGAATCGTCTAGTGGTAGGACAATGGACTCTGACTCCATGAACCTAGGTTCGAATCCTAGTTCCCCAGCCATTCCCAAATTTTTTGGCAAATCCGCAGTAAATATTGATCGCTACTTCAATTTACGAAATTTCGACGCATTGTTTGACACTCTCCTTAATCATCGCTGTGAATTAAAAAATATTTTATTTCAACAAGTTACCTCTCCCATTGGTCAGCCTTGATATTTTTCATAAACATATTTGAACTTAGATAAGAGTCATGCTATAATTCCCGTTTTTCGTTATAGTTGGCTGTGCGTAATTAGGAGCAACAAAACATGATTCAAGTACAGACGATTTTAGACGCTGCCGATAACAGTGGGGCGCGCAGCGTGATGTGTATAAAAGTGTTAGGTGGCTCGCATCGCCGTTACGCAAACATTGGAGATATCATCAAGGTCAGTGTGAAAGAAGCTGTGCCTCGTGCCAAAGTTAAAAAAGGTGAAGTCTATAATGCTGTGGTGGTGAGAACCCGTAAGGGTGTGAGAAGACAAGATGGCTCGGTGATTCGTTTCGATTCCAATGCCGCTGTCCTGCTCAATAACCAATTGCAACCTATCGGCACTCGCATCTTTGGACCCGTCACCCGCGAACTGCGTACTGAAAACTTCATGAAAATTATTTCTCTCGCTCCCGAAGTGTTATAACCGGAAGATGGCAATATGCGTAAGATAAAAACTGGCGACGATGTGATCGTCATTGCAGGAAAAGATAAAGGTAAAATGGGTAAAGTCATTCGTTTCAAAGGCGAAGACTACGTGATGGTGGAAAATATTAATTTAGTTAAACGCCATACTCGTCCCAATCCGCGCACCAACGCAGCAGGCGGAATTATTGATAAAGAAATGCCCCTGCATGTGTCTAATGTGGCTATTTACAATCGCACGACCGATAAAGCAGATAAAGTCGGTTTCAAATTTTTAGCAGACGGAAACAAAGTCCGTTACTTTAAATCGAATGGCGAAAATATCGAATCAGCTTAACGGAGAACAGATTGTCTTAACCTTGTGCTTTTAGGATTTAAGAATTGTCAGGCACAAGATTTTGATAATTGTTTCACAACACGCCTGCTAATTCTTCAGTCCTGAAAGCAATGGCTCAGATAATTTAAAAAGTAACATGGCAAGATTACAGCAATACTACAAAGAAACCGTAGCTAAACAATTGATGGAAAAGTTTGGCTATAAGAGCGTGATGCAAGTCCCGAAAATCACCAAAATAACCCTGAATATGGGCTTGGGTGAAGCGGTGGCGGATAAAAAAATCATCGACAAAGCGATGGCAGATATGGCGGCGATTGCAGGGCAAAAACCTGTCACCACGTTGACTCGTAAAGCAATTGCGAACTTTAAAATTCGCCAAGGTTGGCCCATTGGCTGTAAAGTCACCTTGCGTCGTGACAAAATGTACGAATTTTTGGATCGCCTGATTACTGTGGCAATTCCGCGGATTCGTGACTTTCGTGGCTTCAGCGGTAAATCTTTCGACGGTCGCGGTAATTACAGCATGGGGATTAAAGAACAAATTATTTTCCCTGAAATTGATTACGATAAGATCGATGCGATTCGTGGTATGGATATTATTATCACCACCACGGCGACTACGGACGAAGAAGCGAAAGCCTTACTCACCGCGTTTAGTTTCCCAATGAGGACATAACATGGCAAAAACGTCCATGATTCAACGTGATCTGAAACGGTCACTGCTAGTTAAAAAATATGCCGTCAAGCGCGCCGAATTGAAAAAAGTGATTGGTAATCCTCACTTCAGTCAAGAACAACAAGACGAAGCTGTGGTGAGCTTGCAAAAATTACCCCGTGATGCCAGTCCGTGCCGGATTCGCAATCGTTGCCGGGTCACCGGTCGCCCACACGGTTATTATCGTAAATTTGGCTTAGGACGCAATAAGTTGCGTGAATATGCCATGTCTGGATTGATTCCAGGTTTAGTTAAAGCCAGTTGGTAAGGAACACGCATTATGATGACAGACCCTATTGCTGATATGTTCACTCGGATTCGTAACGGGCAAGCGTCAAGAAAACAAACAGTGGCAATGCCTGCTTCTAAGCAAAAAACTGCCCTAGCACGCTTGTTAAAAGATGAAGGCTATATCACAGATTATGCCGTTGCCGTTTCAGAAGAAACTGGTAAACCTCAATTGGTTGTCACACTGAAATATTTTCAAGGTAAGGCGGTGATTGACCAGTTGAACCGCGTCAGTACGCCCGGTTTACGGGTGTATAAAGCGAATAACAAATTACCCAAAATCCAAGGCGGATTGGGCATCGCGATTGTGTCCACCTCCAAAGGATTAATGACGGATCGTGCAGCACGCGCGGCGGGTCATGGTGGTGAAATCATTGCAGTTGTGGCGTAACGGAGGAACTTATGTCGCGGGTTGGAAAAATTCCTGTCAGTATCCCAAAAGGAGTTGAAATTACCTTGCAAGACCAAGACTTAACCGTCAAAGGGTCACAAGGCAGTTTACAACACACGATTCATCCTGCTGTGGAATTGAAGATTGAAAATAACGAAATCTCCTTTGTGCCACGTCAAACCACGCAATTGTCAGATGCTTTATCGGGAACGACTCGAGCTCTGGTCAATAACATGGTCAAGGGTGTCACGGAAGGGTTTGTCAAAAAACTACTCTTAGTTGGCGTGGGATATCGGGCGCAAGTGCAAGGCAGTTCCCTAAGTTTAACGCTTGGTTTTTCGCACCCCGTTAATTTTCCGATTCCCGAAGGAATTAAAATAGAATGCCCTACCCAAACTGAAATTGTGGTCAAAGGTATTGATCGGCAAAAAGTTGGGCAAGTGGCTGCAAACATTCGTGAATTCCGTCCGCCAGAACCTTACAAGGGCAAGGGTGTGAAGTATTCTGACGAAGTTATCGAGATTAAAGAAACCAAGAAGAAGTAGGCTATGGATAAGAAACTAGGTCGTTTGCGTAGAGCACTGAAGACCCGTGTTCACATCAAAGAGTTGGGCGCGTATCGGTTGTGTGTGCATAAAACACCCCGCCATATTTATGCGCAAATCATTACTCCCGCCGGTGACAAGGTACTTGCCTGTGCTTCTACTTTAGACAAAGCATTTAAAGAAAATGGGCAATATCCCGGTAATGTGACAGCGGCAACCCTGATCGGCAAAAACATTGCTGAACGTGCGAAAGCTGCGGGCATTACCAAGGTGGCATTTGATCGTTCCGGATTTCGTTATCATGGACGAATCAAAGCCTTAGCTGAAGCCGCCCGCGAAGGTGGGTTAGAATTTTAAGCGCAGTTTGACGCGTGCCGTAGAACAGCATTATGGGTGAGGTTATAACCAACATCATCCATAATAATGTCGCGATAGAAAAAACTCAGAGAACGAATTTTATGGCAAATTATGATGCACCAGCCGCCTCGAAAGAAGGTGGTGATCTGGTCGAAAAATTAGTCGCAGTCAATCGAGTTGCGAAAGTGGTCAAGGGTGGTCGAATTTTCAGCTTTACCGCATTAACGGTGGTTGGCGATGGCAAGGGTCGGGTCGGTTTTGGTTATGGCAAAGCCCGTGAAGTTCCCTTAGCCATTCAAAAAGCAATGGAACAAGCCCGTAAAAACATGAAGCGCGTCCATTTGAACGGTACAACTTTATATTATCCAGTCATTGGCGAACACGGCGCGGCGAAAGTTTATATGCAACCTGCCTCAGAAGGTACCGGCGTAATTGCTGGCGGTGCGATGCGGTCGGTGTTTGATGCACTCGGCGTGCGGGATGTGTTGGCGAAAACCATTGGCACATCTAACCCCATGAATGTGGTGCGTGCGATGTTCAAAGGTTTAACCGAAGTGGCTTCACCTGAATTAATCGCTGCCAAACGTGGCAAGACTGTCGAAGAAATTTTGCAATAGGGGACAACCATGAAAAAGATTTTACGGGTGACCCAAGTCAAGAGCAAGTTTGGACGCTTACCCAGTCACATTGCCTGTGTTAGAGGGTTAGGCTTACGGCATCGTCATCACACCGTTGAAGTGGAAGATACCCCATCGGTTCGTGGCATGATCAATAAAGTCTATTATTTAGTTAAAGTTGAAGAATTAGAAGTGGAGAGTAACCATGCGTCTTAATAACATTCAACCGGCTCGTGGTTCTAAACCTTCACAAAAACGTCTCGGTCGCGGTATCGGTTCGGGTCTCGGCAAAACGTCAGGACGGGGACACAAAGGGCAACATGCGCGTGCGGGTGGCTACCACAAAGTAGGTTTTGAAGGTGGTCAAATGCCCTTGCAACGTCGTTTGCCTAAAGTGGGTTTTCATTCCCATCAAGCCAAGGACACCGAAGAAGTGCGTTTGCATGAATTAGCCAAGATTGATGCCGAAGTGATTGATTTAATGAGTTTAAAATTAGCCAATATTGTCGCCCCAACGTGTAAACGCGCCAAAGTGATTTTATCCGGTGAAATTACCAAACCAGTTAAATTAAGCGGCATTGCAGTGACTAAGGGTGCCAAAGCAGCCATTGAAGCCGCCGGCGGTAGCATTGAAACCGAAGTTTGTAGCCAGTAATTCAAATAAATCAACCTGTTGGGTGTTCAAAATCCGACAGGTTTCAGCATCAATGTTTTAAAAATAAACGAGCTATCTGAACCATAATTCGCTTAATGAGATAACTCATTATGCCAACTAAATAAATTATAAAAACGATGATTCAACGCATTGACAAAATCTCTTATAAATTTTATAGTCTGCACCATCATTCATTTAAGCATTTAACATCAAAGATTGATAAGGGGACACTGTGACAGCATTGGCGACAGAGTTGGGAAAATTAGGACGTTTAACCGAGTTGAAACATCGACTCTTGTTTGTATTGGGCGCAATTATTGTATTTCGATTGGGAACATTTATTCCCGTCCCCGGCATTGACCCGGTGGCTTTGGCAAAAATGTTTGAATCGCAACGCGGCACCATTTTGGACATGTTTAACATGTTCTCTGGTGGTGCATTGGGGCGGTTCTCGGTGTTTGCCTTGGGGATCATGCCCTACATTTCTGCCTCGATTATCATGCAGTTACTCACCGTTGTTTCGCCACAATTGGAACAACTGAAAAAAGAGGGAGAACATGGACGGCGTAAAATCACCCAGTACACCCGGTATGGCACGGTATTTTTAGCTACCTTTCAAGCCATTGGGGTCGCTATCGCGTTGGAAAGTCAACAGAATGTCGTGATCGAAGCGGGGCTGGCTTTCCGAATCACTGCGGCAGTCAGCTTGGTTACCGGCACGATGTTTTTAATGTGGTTGGGCGAACAAGTTACCGAACGGGGTGTGGGCAACGGAATTTCGATTCTGATTTTCACGGGGATTGTGGCGGGTTTACCTGCGGCGATTGGCGGCACATTGGAACTGGCGCGTACTGGGCAATTACATGTTGTGATTGTTGTATTGATCATGGTCATTGTTGCAGCAGTGACTGCCTTCGTGGTTTTTGTGGAAAAAGGACAGCGGCGCATCACGGTGAATTATGCGAAACGTCAAGTGGGTAATAAGTTGTATGCCGGGCAAACTACCCATTTACCGTTGAAATTGAACATGGCAGGGGTGATTCCACCAATTTTCGCATCCAGTTTGATTTTATTTCCCGCCACCTTGGGCAGTTGGTTTAGTAACGCCGAAGGCATGGGATGGTTACGCAATGTGTCGCAGGCTCTGTCACCGGGGCAACCGTTGTATGTCGGATTGTATGCCGTCGCAATTATTTTCTTTTGTTTCTTCTATACTGCATTGATTTTCAATCCGAAAGAAACAGCGGATAATTTGAAGAAGTCTGGCGCGTTTGTACCGGGCGTGCGTCCAGGCAAGCAAACTGCGGATTATATTGACAAAGTGATGACTCGCTTAACTTTAGGTGGGGCGATTTACATTACCGCAGTGTGTTTGTTACCCGAATTTTTAACACTCAATTGGCATGTTCCATTTTATTTCGGTGGGACATCGCTATTGATTATTGTCGTGGTTGTCATGGATTTTATGGCGCAGATTCAAGCCCACTTGGTTTCGCATCAATATGAAGGTTTGATGAAAAAATCTCATTTAAAAGGTCATAATCGCAATCCATTGGCTATCCGTTAATTGTCGTCCTAAAATAGCAAGTGATACTGCTTGATGCCAGATGACTTGCTTTTTTAAATGGAGAAAAACATGAAGGTAAGAGCATCAGTCAAAAAGATTTGTCGTAACTGTAAGATCATTCGCCGCAATGGCACGATTCGCGTGATTTGTTCCGACAAGCGACACAAACAACGGCAAGGTTAAAATTCTTGCAGAGTTACCCATTTAAGTATATAATTGAACACTTTTTTAACCGATCAGGGTTAGAGGAATCATTATGGCTCGTATTGCAGGAGTGAATATCCCTGTCCAAAAACATGCGGTTATTGCACTGACTTCAATTTACGGTATTGGACCGACGCGATCACGCACGATTTGTCAAGCGGCTGGCATTGAACCTAGTACGAAAATCAGAGATTTAAGTGAAGAACTGTTAGATAAATTGCGGGCAGAAATCGCGAAAGTGACGGTGGAAGGTGATTTACGCCGGGAAGTCGCAATGAATATCAAACGTTTAATGGATTTAGGTTGTTACCGTGGGGTGCGCCACAGACGCGGTTTACCGGTACGTGGACAACAAACGCAAACGAACGCGAGAACCCGTAAGGGCCCGCGCAAAGCCATGCGTAAATAGCCTCAGAGGAATTAGGAACGAATGGCAAAACCAACACCTGCGACTCGTATTCGCAAAAAAGTTAAGAAAAATGTGACTGAAGGCATTGCACATATCCATGCCTCTTTTAATAATACCATTATCGCCATCTCTGATCGTCAGGGCAATATCCTCGGTTGGGCGACTTCCGGTGGCAGTGGTTTTCGTGGTTCTCGGAAAAGTACCCCCTTTGCAGCTCAGATAGCAGTGGAGCGGCTCAGTGATGTGGTGAAAGAATTTGGCGTGAAAAATTTGGAAGTGCGTATCAAAGGTCCCGGTCCCGGTCGGGAATCCGCAGTGCGTGCACTGAATAATAAAGGCTTTAAAATCACCAGTATTATTGATGTGACCCCCATTCCTCATAATGGTTGTCGCCCTCCTAAACGGCGTAGAGTGTAATCCCAAGAGAGAAATTATGGCAAGATACCTCGGACCGAAATGTAAATTAAGCCGTCGTGAAGGCGCGGATTTATTTTTAAAAAGTCGGACACGCTCATTAGATAGTAAATGTAAATTGGATAAACTTCCCGGACAACATGGCGACAAACGTCCCCGGATGTCTGACTACGCGCTACAGTTGCGGGAAAAGCAAAAACTGCGTCGAATTTACGGAATATTAGAAAGACAATTCAGCAATTATTACAAAGAAGCCAGTCGTATCAAGGGTTCGACCGGTGAAAATCTGCTTAAATTGCTAGAATGTCGGCTTGACAACGTTGTCTATCGCATGGGATTCGCGGTGACGCGTCCCGAAGCCCGGCAATTGGTCAGCCATAAAGCGATTACCATTAATGGTCAAACGGTGAATATTCCCTCTTATCAAGTGCGCGCCGGCGATGTCGTGGCAATTCGTGAAAAAAATAAGGAACAATTACGGATTAAAAGTGCCTTGAGCAGTGCCGAAGAACACGGGTTTCCTGAGTGGGTCGAAGTTGAAGCTGGTAAAAAGCAAGGGACATTTAAACGTGTTCCTGAACGGATTGACCTCCCCAGCGACATTAATGAACAGCTTGTGGTTGAATTGTACTCTAAATAATCCTTTGTCAGATGTGATGTTGGCTGCTTAACTTGATCATACTTTGGGGTAAAAAAGTTGGGTTTGAATTTTGGGTGTAACAGCCGAACTGGTAAAACCTATCAAGAAAAGTAAACAATGAATTCTTTATAGAAATCATCAATCAATCGTCACATCGTAGGCGCACGTGATATTTTATTGCGTGCTTTGGTAGATCAACCCCACTGGTTTTCAGTGGCAGTTAGCGTCCGTGAATAACAATCACGCATGTTAAGAGAAAAAGAGGATCGGTTACGCCATGCAATCCAATGTGTTGGAATTGTTAAAACCGCGTATCGTTGATGTTAAGAAAGTTTCTGACACCAAAGCCAGACTCACTTTAGAACCATTGGATCGCGGGTTTGGTTATACACTGGGTAATGCGTTACGGCGGGTATTGCTGTCTTCAATTCCAGGCGCGGCTATTGTGGAAGCCTCCATTGACGGTGTGCTCCATGAATACACTACCATTGAAGGCGTACAGGAAGATGTGACAGATGTGTTAATGAATCTTAAGGGACTTGCCTTTAAGATGCACGGACGTTCGGAAGTGACTCTGCATCTGTCGAAACAAGGACCTGCAACCGTATGCGCTGCGGACATTGATTTTCCTCAAGATGTGGAAGTCGTCAATCGCGACCACGTCATAGCGCATGTCACCAAGCCCGGTGCCCAGTTCAATATGCGGCTTAAAATCATGATGGGACGCGGCTATCAACCGGCTTATCAACGCGCCCAAGGAGATACCCCAATTGGCACGCTTAAAGTTGATGCGTCGTTCAGCCCAATTTTGCGGGTTTCCTACAGTGTCGAAAGTGCGCGGGTCGAACAACGGACAGATTTAGACCGGCTGATTATGGAATTAGAAACCAATGGCACGATTGACCCTGAGGCGGCAATTCGCCATGCAGCGACCATTTTGCAGTCACAACTTGCGGTGATCGTTCAATTGGAAGGCAATATCGAAGTCGAAACACCGCGTGAAGAAATTCATGTGGATCCGGTGCTACTGCGTCCAGTGGATGAATTAGAACTCACCGTTCGTTCCGCCAACTGTCTGAAAGCAGAAAACATTTATTACATCGGCGATTTAATTCAACGCACTGAACAAGAACTGCTCAAAACGCCTAATTTGGGTAAAAAATCTTTAACCGAAATCAAAGAAGTGCTGGGTTCTAAAGGTTTATCGTTAGGCATGAAGGTGGAAAATTGGCACCCACCCGGCTTGTATGATGAAAAACATACTAAATTATAAACTTTAGATAACACGAATAGGCGAAATTTTTAGCGATAGTCATCGGTTGAAAATACGTCTATTCTTGTTTGCCCGTACTTTAAGTTGGAATGTAAGGAATTTTAAGGAATGCGTCACCGTAAAAGTGGTAGAAAATTTAATATCACCAGCAGTCATCGTAATGCGATGTTTCAAAATATGACTGTTTCTTTAATGCAGCACGAATTAATCACAACGACCCTGCCCAAGGCAAAAGAATTGCGTCGGGTGGCTGAACCGTTGATTACCTTAGCAAAAGAAGACAGTGTCGCGCATCGTCGTTTAGCCTTTGCCCGGCTACGTGATAGAGACACCGTTACTAAATTATTTAATGAATTGGGACCCCGTTACAAACAACGTCCGGGTGGCTATCTGCGTATTCTGAAGTGTGGATTTCGCGCTGGGGATAAAGCACCGATGGCTATCGTTGAATTGGTGGACAGACCCGATGCCGTTACTGGGTAAATTTGCCGTTGCTGAAGTTAAAAAACTATGCCTACTCAATCACTTGGTAGGCGTGGTGACTTGTCTTGATTCCTCTCTGCTTATCACTCCTTTCTCTGCCACATCCACCGCAATTTAAATCTTCAAAAGTATTCAAACCCGTCAGGTTTAGATGAGCTTTTTATAGTTCCCCAGCCATATTTGCGAAAACATTTTAGTAGTTGTACAATAATCAAATTAATAGTTGTACAATAGTCAAATTAATAGTTGTACAATA
>DYNO01000273.1 GCA_020721025.1 Thiomargarita sp.
CTACAAATGATTTAAGATCACTATATGATAATCATGATAGGAGTTATGCAGTTCAAATTTAATTTCCAATATTCCAATAGATTCGATAGATTTTTCAAATAAAACAAATAGTTCCTCGTTTCCATGCGCCGCGTTGAAATGCAGTCCAGACGCTCCTCCAGCGTCACCGGTTCAAATTTGATGAGTTCAACGATTTGTATCCCTCTATTGATTGTCAATCAAGGAGCAATTTTTCATCAAGATGATCAAAAGCAATCAGTTAAAAGTCATTACTCGTGACGCTACAGATAGTCAATTGTTTTAAAATATATTTTATTTATCAATGCACAACGCCTATTTCTAACGTTTCCATTTCGGTGTTATAATTATTTTCAGAAAAATATTTTTTGGAACATGCGAATGATTATTGGCTTAGGGATTGATATTGCTGATCAAAAACGGATTGAAGAGAGTATTGCTCAATTTGGTGAATCATTTTTGCAACGGATTCTAACAAAACAAGAAATTACAGCGTGTGCGCGTTATCGTTTTCCCATTGAGCATTATGCCGGAAAATTTGCAGTCAAAGAAGCCTTGATGAAAGCAATCGGTACAGGCTTAAAACAAGTGACTTTTCAAGAGATTGAAGTATTAAATCGTGACAGTGGCGCACCGTACCTTGTTACTTCGGGTAAAGCTGAACAAATACTGCGAGAATTGGGAGCAACGCAGGTACATGTCAGTATTTCACATGATGCCCATCTGGCTGTTGCTGTGGTTGTGGTGGAAAAAAATTAGATATTTCAAATAGATTGCTGAATATTCAGAAAGGAAAAAACGTGTCGATTACATTAACTGAGAAAGCTGCCAAACATGTGCAAAAGAGTTTGAATGGTCGTGGTAAGGGATTAGGATTACGACTTGGCGTAAAAACCAGTGGATGTTCGGGAATGTCTTACGTGATGGAATTCGCCGATGAGATACAGCCTGAAGATCAACTCTTTGAATCACAAGGTGTAAAAATCATTGTGGATACCAAAAGTTTGTTATACATTGATGGCACGGAATTGGATTTTGTGCGAGAAGGTTTGAACGAAGGTTTTCAATTCAACAATCCCAATGTCAAGGATTCATGCGGGTGTGGCGAGAGTTTTAACACTTAGTGATTTACTTTCAAACAAGCAATTCTCAGTATGAAAACCTAAATTTATTATCATTCAATCAGTTGATTACAATATGGATGATTTCCCAAATTTGCGACCAATTGAATATTTTCGCTATGATTTTCATATTGAGAACTGCCGGCAGATGATGGGTAAAACGTTAGAAGATTGTTTATTTCCTGTATCAATGTCAACCGCTATTCGTTGATAATG
The DNA here is from genome assembly GCA_020721025.1 of Thiomargarita sp. Lineage (GTDB taxonomy): Bacteria > Pseudomonadota > Gammaproteobacteria > Beggiatoales > Beggiatoaceae > DYNO01. Next base: position 1,356 of record DYNO01000273.1, read on the forward strand.
AATAAAAAATGCTTGACTGATTTCAAAATCACTCCGTTAAACATCAATTTGAGGTTGATTTGAACTGCATAACTCCTAAAACGGTAAAAATTTAAGTCAGATATAGAGCGATGTCATCTGTCGCCAATAATGCCCACGATGCGCCCGTCCGTCCCATTCATGCAATGCGTGCCAAATGCCTTTATCCCATAAAATATGACTGAGATACCGATTATTATCGAGAAAAGGGTCTTCTTTGCCAATGGTGAACACAATGTCCATCTTGCGCAAGTGGTGTAATTGCCAATGACAATTCAGATGCGGTAAAAAATGTGTCGGGGTGTTGTAATAAATATTTGCGTCATAGTAGCCATCAAATAAATTGCGAAAGTGTTCTACAGGCAATGTTAAATCATAACGTCCTGAAAATGCACAAATTTTTTGAAAGAGCGCGGGATGACGAAACGCAATATTTGCCGCATGAAATCCTCCCAAACTACAGCCATAGGCAATCGTACAGGGGTGAGAATTTTTACCCGCCATCAATGGCATCACTTCATTTAATACATAATTTTCAAATTGGATATGGCGTTGAATGCGATCCGCGGGATGACACCAGTGGCAATAAAAAGTTTCATGATCCACGCTGTCTAAGCAGTAAAATTGTAATTGACCGGCATTAATCTTGTGGGCAACGGAGTGAATAATTCCCAGATTTTCATACTCATAGAATCGCCCATCACGGGTTGGAAATGCCAATACTTTTGCTCCAGCATGACCAAACACCAACAATTCCATGTCACGTCCTAATCGATGACTGTACCAACGGTGATATTCTCGATTCATAATTCTGCGAAAAACTCTTTTAATTCCAATAATAAGGCGCGTTCTTGGTGGTCGCGACGGGGATAGTCAGCATGTCCTTGATCTAACACAAAAAGCTGTTTTTGCTTCGGTAACGCATTGTAAATACTAAATTGTCCTTGAGGCGCGACGACAGGATCATGCAATGCAGCGGCAATGTGTACTGGTAGTGTGATGAATTGCGCGGCACATGCGGCATCATAATAGGCTAAAGTTTCAAGAATATGAAGTTCTGGATGGGCGCGACAAAAATGCTGCACTGCTGCCGCACTACCTTCGCTAGGGAGTTGTAATCGTAGAGGATGATTGCCAAAGGTGGGCACATTAAAATGGGCGCGCTGTATTCGGGACTCCCAAGGCACTGCCAATGCCCCAATTCCTCCTCCAAAACTGATGCCACAATATGCCAGATGCCCCCGCGCGGCAGGAAATAATTGCAACAGTGCAGAAACGGCAAGCCACAGGTCTTCAACGCAACCACCTAAAATATAACGTTCTTTTTTATCCAAGTCGTGAAGGACGTGGTAAATTGGATTGTTAGAAATGGGATAACGCTGGCTACGAGAGATTCCACGAAAACAAGGAAACAGCAAGGCTGCGCCCGGAATGGGCAAATTGAAATCCGGTTCGGTACGCCCGCCATAACCATGCCCCACCACAACCCCACGTATCACTGTAGTATATTTGGGAATCAATGCCCAGCCACCGATGTTAAAATCATCTGTAGAATAATAATTTAAATCATAAATCTCGAAATCTGGGTGAAATTGTCCGGTATGACTGAGGCGCGGGCGAGGGGATATTTGCATGGCTCGTTCATAACGCAGTTGCCAAAAATTTGCAAAATCATGAGGTGGTTCAGGGGGTTGAATTTTCAATAGTTGTTTGAGGTCAGAAGGCTCTAATTGCATAGTATCGTTATGAAATAGGAATGTAAAAGAGAGTATCATATAACTATATGAAAAGAAGCAATAAAGCAAAAAATATAGTTTTCTCGTGACTCGGTATAGTTACGGCGATATAAAAAGCGTATTCAACTATCCAAATTTATGGGAGCTTTTTATAGTTCCTCAGTTATATCCCAAAAATAGTTGTTTGAATGAGCTTGGAAACCATTGAAAATCACGAAATATCTCTGTCCAAGGAATCAGTTGATACAAGACATATCCACCACAAGCTAACGTAAACAACGATAATAATAACCGAAAACGCAGTAGATGAAAAATAATCTCTGCTTCACCCTGTAAACCTGCTAG
>DYNO01000083.1:0-11520 GCA_020721025.1 Thiomargarita sp.
TTTTAAACTTTACTTTTTTACTGAGTTTGAAGATGTCAAATCGGTTCTATAGAGCTCAATTTCGCTTGTCTAGTTTTTTTTAATTATGATGACATTCGCTTATCTAGCTTCAGGTCAAACAGTCAAATTTGAAATAATTCTACCCCAAAGGCAATATTTTTTCTTTCATGCAGTGGGACACGCCGGGAGAAATTCAACCGCCAGTCCGCAACTCCTAACGTCATTATCCTACCTTAATTTAGTATGAATAATTCTCAGGTTTGGTATAATTCAATGAATTGCAGCACGACTTAATTTAGGAAATAGACAAGGCGATAAATCTTGTTTAAAAAATTTGCATTTGAGATAAACTAGGATTAAAATATTGGGCAGTTGATATGCGAGTGATGAAGCATAGAGAAATCTTGTATCTATTTGAACCTTCAATATTTTATAGCTTACTTTCGGAGAATTCCATGTCAGAAAACCATCCTGTAAAGTTATTTTATTCCTATTCGCATCAAGACGAAATTTTGCGTGATAAGTTAGAAACCAATTTGAAATTGCTACAGCGACAAAACGTGATCAGTGGGTGGCACGACCGCAAAATAGGAATTGGCAAAGAATGGGAAAATGCCATTGATGAGAATTTAAAAACCTCCAATATCATTCTGTTGCTGGTCAGTGCAGACTTTTTGGCTTCTGATTATTGCTTTGATACAGAAGTGAAAATCGCAATGGAGCGGCATAAAAAGCAAGAAGCGGTTGTTATCCCCATATCCTTACGTCCATGTGATACTAATGGGTCAGATTTCATGAAGTTACAAGGTTTGCCGAAGGATTTCAAGCCTGTCACAAAGTGGGATAACCAAGATGAAGCTTTCACAGATATAGCTCGAGGGATTCGGGAAGTTGCGAAGGATATTGCAGCTAAAAAAAAACTGTAACTTCCACAAAATCCGGTAACTCAGTTCAACCTTCTGCTTCTCTGATTTTCAAATTAGATCAAGATGATCGTAATTTAGATGCCTACCGTCTTCAAGTGTGGTTCAATAATTATGCGGAAGAAGAACAACCAAAAGTGATTCATACTTCAGAAAATCGCCAAAAAAAAGAATTAGCAGCGGTCATTGATGATATCTTGCACAAGGAGGTTCTTAGAAAACTTGCTGTTTGTCGCGATGCGTTCACGATAGAATTTTTTCTCCCAAAAGAATTACTGCTTGAACCCGTTGATCAGTGGGTTTTAGACGCGGATGTCAATGAAACATTAGGAAATTGTTACAGGTTAGTTATTCGCTCCTGTGAACGTTTTGAAGAAGATAAACTATTGAATCGGCTGAGAAATTATTGGCTACCGAATACTTATCAATCAGTTCCAAATGATGTCATCTATCGTGTGGAACAGGATAGAATTGGGAAAACCCGAAGCCAACTGGAGGCGGGAAAATTATTTTTTGCTTTGAAATTTGTGCCCGATCAATTCTCTCTCTTCAAGTTCATTCAATACGGTGTCCCCTTTTTGCTGTGGACAAGAATCAGTTCAAACGATGCTGAAGAAATTGCAGCAGAATTGGATCGTTTGCTGAATTGTTGCGCGACACTTGAAAACTTGCCCGAAGAACTGAGAAAAGAACGGCTGAAAATTGTTGAAGATGAATTGGATCAATCAAGTATGACTTTCAATTTGTCTCTGCTTTGGGACGATCCTGATAAAATTCCGCCCTTTTCAAAATTTTCGCAATATGCCGCTCCTACGCAACTATAAAATAAAGAATTTTGTATGACAGACACAGAAAAACCCGCTTGGTGGATTTACCAAGGCACGAATGAAGTGAATGAATCCGCTATCAAAAAATTGCCAGAAGCTCCACCGTGGCGACACTTTACGGAAGAAGCTCGTGACCAGCGGGGCAGTCAATTCAGACCGAATACGCGAGAGGAAATTGAATTAGTTAATGCTGCCTTGTATTTACGCAGACCGTTGTTAGTGACTGGCAAGCCGGGGACGGGTAAAACCACTTTGGCGTATGCGGTGGCGCGGGAATTGGGATTGGGAAAGGTGTTCCGTTGGTCGATCACCACGCGTTCAACCTTGCAAGAGGGATTGTATCGCTATGATGCAATTGCCAGATTACAAGATGCGTCGTTGCAGAAAGATCAAGCTCCGCCCGATATCGGAAAATACTTAAAATTGGGCCCGTTGGGAACGGCATTCGCGGCGGGGAAAAAACCACGCGTGTTATTGATTGATGAGATTGACAAAAGTGATATCGACTTACCCAATGATTTACTTCATATTTTTGAAGAAGGTGAGTTTGAAATTCCAGAATTAGCCCGGTTGCCCAAAGATCAACAAAAAGTTTTTATTCGCGCTCATGGGGATGATACGCAACTATTTGGAATTACAAGTGGTCAAGTGCATTGTCAGGTGTTTCCGTTGGTAATTATGACCAGTAATGGTGAAAAAGATTTTCCCGCGCCTTTTTTGCGTCGTTGTTTACAATTAGACATGAAATTGCCCGACGAGAAACAATTGAAAGAAATTGTAGAAGCGCATCTTGGGAAGGTAATTGATGATAATGTCTTGAATCAATTGATCTCCGAATTTTCTGAGCAACGGAAGAAAGAAGATTTAGCAAATGATCAATTGTTGAATGCCGCTTATTTAGTTTTGAAAAGTATCAAGGTGTTAGAGCGAGAAAAATTAAGAGAAGCCTTGTGGAAATCGTTGTCTGTGAAATAAATCAGTGATGAAAATAAGCAAGAAATCATGTCATTAGAAAAATTTATCGCCGCGCTGCAATCCCTTGATCTTGAACCCACCGCTGAAGAATTAGCCGATGTGTTGTGGTTGACCGCGCAAATTCATCAAACCCAGCCAACAACTATTGAGAAAGTTACTTCTGAGAATTTTGAGAATTTATTAGTGGAAAGGGAATCATTTCAAACACCTGTCTCTGAACAAAAATCGCTCACTCAAACACCATCGATCAAAAAAATCCCCTCTGAATATCTGTCAACGCAACATCAATCTTCTCACTTGGATGCGACCGCGCCACGACCAGAAGCCCGCGCACCCGTGTACACACAACAAAAAAATACATCTCATGACCTCCCGTTCCGAACGCCCGCCGCCCGTTATTTGCCTCATTCATTACAACTTGCCCGTGCCTTGCGCCCTTTAATGCAGCGAATGGCTTCGCGGACGCAGCAACAATTGGATGAAGTGGCAACGGTGGAACGCATTGCGGAAACACAGATTTGGTTGCCAGTGGTTCAAGGGATTCCTGAGCGGCGTTTTGATCTGATGTTGATTGTGGAAGACAGCCCGTCGATGAAAGTTTGGCAGCCGGTGATTGCTGAATTTCAGAAACTTTTGGAAAATCAAGGTGCTTTTCGTCAGGTGCGGATGTGGAAAATGGCAGAGTGCGCGGGGGCTGTTAAACTGCCTCATTCCAAGAAAGAACTGATTGATCCCACCCAAAGACGTTTGATTTTAGTGGTCAGCGATTGTATTTCAGCGGGTTGGTACACTGGAAAAATTGTTGAATTATTAACAAGTTGGGAACGTCATCATCCTATCGCCTTGGTGCAGATGTTACCGCAGCGGATGTGGCGTGGGACGGGTTTAAGCCAATCTTTACGAGTGAATTTTCGAGCGACTAAAGCGAATGTACTAAATTCACGATTGCAAGATGATGCGGCTGAATTTTGGTTAGAAGAGGATATTCCCAATGGGCTGAAACTTCCCGTGATTACGCTTGAGTCGCGATCTTTAGGCTATTGGGCAAAATTGGTGACTGGGCGCGGTCAGGATTGGGTGACGGGTGTTATTTTTGAGTCATTACAAAGGGTTCAAGAAAATTTGCCACCCCCAGAAAATCTTCCCGTGCGTCAATTATCTGGCGAGGATCGAGTGAATCGCTTTTTTGCGACGGCTTCCCCCACCGCGCAACAACTGGCTCGTTATTTGGCGGCTGCCCCGTTGACTTTGGAAGTGATGCGTTTGGTGCAGCAAACCATGTTAGCAGAATCGGAACAGGTGCATCTTGCTGAAGTATTTTTAGGTGGTTTATTAAAACGAGAACCGCCCATTTTGACAGAAACAGAATATGACTTTCATGACGGTGTAGCCAAATTTTTGTTAAAAGACGGCTTAGAATCAAAAGTTGTTGAAGAGATAACTGTATTTTTATCGCAACGATTTGGACACTGTGTAGATTTCCATGCGTGGTTAAAACATCCTGATTTGGCAAGAAGTGCTGAATGTCGTCCTTTTGCCCAAGTCGCAGTGAAATTATTTCGACAATTGGGTGGAAAATACCGAGCGTTAGCCGATCAAATTGAACAAATTCCACAAGTGGACGTAAAACCTCCGACTTCCACAAAATTCATTGAACAAACTTTTGAATTTGATGTGATCACAGTTGATAATACCGGCAAGGAAATTAAACGGGTACGTGGTAAAAATGTTCAACGAGTTTACGACTTGGGCAACGGCATTCAATTGGAATTGGTACGCATTCCCACGGGAGAGTTTATGATGGGATCGCCGAAGGGAGAAGGTTATGATGATGAACGTCCACAGCATAAGGTTGTATTTGCGAAACCATTTTACATGGGCAAATATCCCGTGACCCAACAACAATGGCAGGCAGTCATGGGGAATAATCCGTCACATTTCAGAGGTGAGAAACTTCCGGTTGAAACAGTGAGTTGGGATGAGGCGAAGAAATTTTGCAAGAAGTTATCGCAACGGTTGGGTGAAACCTTTGATTTGCCGAGTGAAGCGATGTGGGAATACGCGTGTCGGGCTGGGACAACCACAAAATATTGTTTTGGTGATGTTATTACGCCGGCGTTGGCAAATTACGGAGAGAAAATTGAACAGACAACAGATGTAGGAAAATATCCAGCAAATGCGTTTGGATTGTATGACATGCACGGGAATGTTTGGGAATGGTGCGAGGATGTATGGCATGGCAATCATAATGACGCGCCGAGTGATGGAAGTGCTTGGGTGAGTGGTGATAGCAATTTGCATCTCCTTCGTGGGGGTTCTTGGTACATCAATGATAATTTCTTGCGTTGTGCCGACCGTGGTAGGAACGCTGCAACGTACTGGGACCACGGCAGGGGTTTTCGTCTTTCCAGGATGTAAATCTTTATCCTTTTCCCTTTCTTTATATTTTTTGTCTGAATCAGAATTTACGGAATTTGAGAATTTTCAGAATAACGGCACAGCGGGATTTGGGAGATTTTAGCACTTTTTTGTCTGAACCCTAATTGACATGATTCGCGTAATTTTCATAATTAAGTCAATTAGGCTCATTAGAAAAATTACGGTTCGGAGGATTTTAGCATTTTTTGTCTAAAGTCAGAATTTCTGGAATTAATATTTGAGTAAATGGCTTTTTCCAACGCTTCATCAAACGTATGAATCTTATAGTGTTCGGATAACAACAATAAAGCACAATCAACAAAAGACAACTTCGTACTACTTTGTTGCTGAAATAACGTTAAAACGCTCCGAAAAAACGAATCTGACGCATACAAAATTTCCAATTGTTCGGTGGCAGTGATCGTTTCTGCAAATATATCCGCTTGCTGCTTAGAAGCCCGCAGTTGCAATACAGTTGTCGTTTCGAGAATCACATATTCTGGGATAAACACCATCCCATTTTGTAAAAATAAACGTTGGGCTGCATCGTGGTGTCCATCCTTTTCATTAAAAAGTGCCACCCAAACATTCGTGTCAAAAATGCTCTTCATGGATAAATCAACTCATCCAAATTTTGGCTATCGGTTGCTGCGCCTTGATAGGCAAGACGTTTGAGCATTTCCTGCTTAGTGTATTTTTTCTTCACAAGCAACATTTCAAATTCCTGACCATCCAACGGCAGCACCAAAATTTCCACCTTCGTATTTAAATATTCCAGTGGAATTTTCACCGTGTAATCCTGCGTTTGAGGCGTAATAATTTCTCGTAACATCGTAAACTCCAATGGGTTAGCACTTTTTTATCTGAATCAGAATTTACGGAATTTGAGAATTTTCAGAATAACGGCAACGATTGATTTATTTTTAGCCTCTCATCTTGGTTTTCATTCTGTAAATTCTAAAATTCTGTGAATTCTGATTCAGACAAGCAAGCTGTAGGGTGCATAAACGCAGTGTCATGCACCAAAGTGTTTAAAAATTCACAAAGATGTATGACGCTTCGCTTGTGCACCCTACGATTCTTTTAACGCACGAACAACGGCGCAAGTACCAAGGCAACGATACACATCAATTTAATCAAAATATTCATCGACGGACCGGAAGTGTCTTTGAATGGATCGCCCACCATATCGCCCACAATTGCCGCTTTATGACGTTCTGAACCCTTGCCATCCCCACGATGGCCGCCTTCAATTTGCTTCTTGGCATTGTCCCACGCGCCCCCCGCATTTGCCATCATGATTGCCATCAATGTCCCTGTAACCAACGCACCTGCGAGTAATCCGCCTAATGCAACGGGATCATACAATCCAACCAATAAGGGAACAATTACGGCTAACAGTCCAGGTAATACCATTTGAACCAGCGCAGAATTGGTGGAAATTTCAACGCAACGTTTGTAATCTGGTTTGCCGGTGCCTTCCATAATACCGGGGATTTCTCGAAATTGTCGCCGGACTTCTTCCACCATTTCCATCGCTGCCTTGCCAACTGCGGTCATGGTCAGGGAGGCAAATAAAAATGTCATGGTCGCACCGAGAAATAAACCAACCATGACAAGAGGATTCACCAAGTCAATGCTGAAATGTTTGAGATGTTCGACATTTCTGGCAAGGGCAAGACTTTCGATAGAGGTTTGATACGCGGCAAATAAGGCGAGGGCAGTTAATGCCGCGGAGCCAATCGCAAAGCCTTTACCAATCGCGGCGGTGGTGTTGCCAACTGCGTCTAGTTCGTCGGTAATCGCACGCACTTCTGGGGGCAATTTTGCCATTTCAGAAATACCGCCAGCGTTATCAGCAATGGGACCGTAAGAATCGACCGCAACCACAATACCTGAGATGGATAACATGCCTACCCCAGCGATAGCGATACCATACAGCCCGGCGAATTTATATGAAATGATGATGGTAATGCCGATGACAATCACAGGAGTGACGGTAGATTCCATCCCCATTGCCAACCCTTGAATGATGGTGGTTGCGGGACCTGTTTTCGCAGCATCGGCGATCATATTGACCGGGCGACGATGTTTCTCGGTGTAGTAACCGGTTTCATACGCAATCACTAAGCCGGCAACAATCCCTGCGACAATTGCCCAAAAAACGCCGATGGGTAGATGGAGGAAATAAACCACAATGTAGGCACCGATGAGGGAGAGCGCGCCGGCAATGTGAGTGCCATTTTCCAATTTAGAATAAACCAGATGGGGATCGTCAGTACGCACGGTGAAGACGGCAATAATGCTGGCAACAATTCCCGCGGCGGAAATCAACAGCGGCGCGACCACATAATTAATCGCTTCTCCGCCATACGCATTGGCAGCCACCACGCCCAAGATCATTGCTGCGATAATTGAACCCACGTAAGATTCAAATAAATCCGCGCCCAATCCGGCAATATCGCCCACGTTGTCACCCACATTATCGGCAATCGTGGCGGGATTACGGGGATCATCTTCAGGAATGCCCGCTTCAATTTTACCGACAATATCTGCGCCCACATCTGCCGCCTTGGTATAAATGCCACCGCCTACACGAGCAAATAATGCAACCGATGATGCTCCCATGCCAAAGCCGGTGATCACTTCTAATTTATCCGGTAAAAACAGCAACAAGCCAGAAACCATCACCAATCCCAAACCGGCGACCATCATGCCCATTACCACACCGCCAGAAAATGCAACATCAAGGGCTTTGGCAAGTCCCCCATCTTTTGCAGCAATTGCAGTGCGTCCATTGGCACGAGTGGCGGTACGCATTCCAATGTTTCCAGCAAGAGCTGAAGTTATCGCGCCCAAACTAAACGTCAGTGCCACCAACGGATCCGGGGTGAATAATCCCAATAAAACTGCCACGCCTAATACGAACCAAATTAAAATTCGATATTCTGCGTTTAAAAATGCCATCGCGCCTTCACGGATGCTATCGGTCAACTCTTGCACTTTGTCAACGTTGATTTGATAGCGATCTACTCGTTTGGCTTCAAACAATGCCATGAGCAGGGCGGCGACTCCTCCCAAAAGTCCCAAATGTATCAGATTGAATTCCAACATTTTAGGAAACCTCCTTTAAGTAGTTTTAAGTGCGGTTCGTGGATTGACCTCGTACAGTTTCAATTGAAGAATGCAATGTGTCAACAATTGAGTCAGGATGTACTGGTGAGATGCTGTCCACGAATGATTATTTTAATTTTAAAGCGAACGTCGAGTTTAACTTTTTCAACACAGGCACATTCTTCAAACGCACATAATTGGGTAAACCGTTACTGTACGGTGGATAATCTTCGCCAGCAATCAAGGGTTGCAAATATTCACGACACAATGCCGTAATTCCAAAACCATCTTCAGTAATGTAATCCGCTGGCATTTTCTTTTCCACATTCGCCACATCCGCCAAATTTGTCATGCCTACTTCCCAACGATAGGGCTGACTTGACGTGCGAACAATAATTGGCATCACCGCAGATTCTCCCGCTAAGGCAAATTCCACCGCAGCTTTTCCCATTGCGTAGGCTTGTTCAACATCGGTTTTTGACGCAATGTGACGGGCGGCGCGTTGTAAATAGTCGGCAACTGCCCAATGATATTTATAGCCTAATTCACTCTTGCACAAGTTGGCAATCATCGGTGCAGCTCCCCCCAATTGTGCATGTCCGAAGGCATCCCGTGTCCCGGCATCGGATAAAAATTTGCCATCTTCTCCCTTGACTCCTTCCGACACCACGATAACGCAAAAATCATATTTCTTGACCGCTTCATCGACTTTTGCCAAGAACTTGTCTTTATTGAATGCACGTTCTGGGAATAAAATAATGTGCGGGGCATCGCCTTCTCGCTCAACTGCCAATCCCGCCGCGGCAGCAATCCAACCGGCATGTCTGCCCATCACTTCCATCACGAAAACTTTAGTCGAAGTGCGTGACATGGACATGACATCGAAAGCCGCTTCCTTGATAGAAACTGCGACATATTTGGCGACTGAACCAAAACCGGGACAGGTGTCGGTAATGGGCAAATCGTTATCGACTGTTTTGGGAATGCCGACGCAAGTGATGGGATAACCCAATTTTTCACTGATTTGCGAAACTTTGTGCGAAGTGTCTTGCGAATCTCCTCCGCCATTGTAAAAAAAGTAACCAATATTGTGCGCTTTGAAGACTTCAATTAAACGCTCGTATTCTGCCTTACTTTCTTCTAACCCTTTGAGTTTAAATCGGCAAGACCCAAATGCGCCGGCGGGTGTGTAGCGCAATGCAGCAATATCTGCGTCAGATTCTTGGCTGGTATCAATTAAATCTTCGGTCAGCGCGCCAATAATGCCATTGCGCCCCGCATACACATTGCCAATTTGGTCAGGATGCTTTCTGGCAGTTTCAATCAAACCACACGCCGAAGCATTAATAACCGAAGTGACTCCACCAGATTGAGCGTAGAACGCATTTTTAGGCATGTTTCCTCCTGAACATTTAAACATGGAATTCGTGATATTGGAATATTTCAACGACCAAGTTTAACATTGTTATGTGTCACTTTGTCGAAAACATGAGGTGATTTGCGATGGGGCGTGACGTTGTTTCAAATTGTCTGAACTCCCAGTTTATGAAAATTAGACTTCAGAATCCAGCATCGGTTGAATCACACGCAACAATTCTTGCCGGGAAATCTCGCCCATCTGTCTATCAACGATCACGCCTTGTTGATTCACTATCGCGGTAAATGGTAATGCACCGAGAGAGTTACCAAAACTTCGAGCCGTTGTGCCGCGGGAGTGTTCTAACAAAATAGGATAATTGATCCCCATCGTGTCCACGAAATTCTTAACGCTTTCTGCATCATCTATCGCCACCCCAATGAACTGCAAGCCACGCTCCCCATATTTCTTCTGCAATTCAATAAACATCGGAATTTCTGCCACACACGGCGGACACCACGTTGCCCAAAAATTCACCACCACAATCTTGCCGTCCCATTCACGATTGCTGTGTATTTTCTTTTCCAAATCAGGCAGACTAAAACTCGGACGCACTTGTTGTTGTGTGATATCAGCGGCGGTCACTGCGTGTTGCCAAGAATAAACGGTGGTGGCGAAGGCAACACTTGCTACGACCACAAGGACTGCTAGTAATCTCATGGAATGATTCCTATTTGGGTTGTTTAATATTCTTCGGGGGCGTATTTTTTTCGACAGGTGCAGGTTCTTCGGCAGTTTTTTGGCTACGCGGTTGAATCACCACAGAAATTCGTCCATCCTTACTTTCACCTTTATCTGCTTGAATCACCCCGCTTTTAGTATCATACATAATCCGTTGCGCCGTAAAACTGTCTTGAGCTTGCCGAACTTCAGCATTTTGGAGTAAATGGAGCGTGTCTTTTTCTGCAAAATATTCCATGCGTCCCGATTTTGCGTGGAGATCAGGCTTGCCACCGTCGGGTGTTTGCTTAAATTTCGCTGGCTTACCTTCCGCAACCACCTTTTCCAAATCTTGTTTTTTGCTGTAATTAATGGTCACTTTATCTGCATCAATCCGAATTGAACCTTGCGTCACCATCACATTGCCGGTGTAAATCGCTAGACCATTATTATCATCAATCATCGCCGTATCCGATTGAATATTAATGGGTTGATTGCGGTCGGTGGATAATGCTAACGCACTCTGAGGCACACTGACGATCATGAGCCACAATAAACTATTTCTTAAGTACATAAGTTCCCTTCACCTTTGAGAGCAGTTCTAAGCGTTGTTGCTTCATAAAAATTTTCATACCCACCGCATGCGTGGTACTGGTTGCCGATATGAGCGTACTGGGGGCAGGCGTTTCTGCATATTCTTCATTTAGTTTAACATGCAGATTTTGCGATAGGACATCAAAGCGTTTTGCTGGATTATCGGTCACTCGCTTGATGGTTGCCTGACCCAATAACCACACTTCGTTATTATCCGCTGACACTTGCCCATGCTCCGATTGCACATGCCATTGCGCTTGTCCCTGTTGATAAAAAACAACATCCGGTGCGATCACTTCGGTATTGCTATCTGAATAATGCAACAACTGTTGCGCTGCCAGACGATTCTTGAGTTGTCCGTTCTCATCGGTATGAATAGAGGAAAAATCTCTTAATGTATAGTCAGGAAGTTGAGCTTTAATTGCCATCTGTTGCACGGGTAACTCTTGCTGCAAACTGTGCAACCACCAACTGGTAGAAATCGCAAGCACCGCCAATCCCGACCAAATAATCCAACGTAACCACATAGTTTTTTATCCAATCGTAGGCATCATAGAGTGATAGATGTAGCATGGGATCGCGTTCAATCCCT
>DYNO01000083.1:11620-13401 GCA_020721025.1 Thiomargarita sp.
CTAAAGGGTGCACGCTTGATCCCTAAAGGGTGCACGCTTGATCCCTAAAGGGTGCACGCTTGATCCCTAAAGGGTGCGCGCTTGATCCCTAAAGGGTGCACTTTCAACCTAAACAGGGTTACGAGTGATCAGGGATAGCATGAAATTTGAACTGCATAACTCCCCAGAGAAAGTCAGCAATGTCACAGTGAAACTTGAATTGATTACATCCCAATACCGGTATTTCGCAATTCAGTAAAGTGTGCCATGTGTGTAAATAGCGTTGACGATTCGATTTTCCACCACGTCAGCCCCAGAGTGACCACAGTTATTGTTATTGAGAAATAGTGCGAAAGCAAATTGTTGTCCCGACGCATTGGACACATAGCCAACCAATGCACTTAAACCGTCTAATGTTCCTGTCTTAGCACGAATTTTACCCTGAGCAGGTGAATCTTTCAGGCGATGACTTTCTACCCCATTTGCACCCAATACTCGCAGGGAACTCATGAAATCTGCGCCAATATCAAAACGTTTCTGCATAGCGGTAAGCAAGGTGGTCATGGCTTGCACGGTAAAATAATTTTCGCGTGATAATCCTGACGCATCTTTTAACACAATCCCTTGCATGTTCACATTCGACCGTTGCAGAAATTCGTTGACTAGGCGTAGCCCTTCAGCATGAGAACCCGGTATGTTGGTTTCCTGTGCAGCAATGGTTTTGAGAATTTGCTCTGCGATAAAGTTGTTGGAATAGGTATTCAATTCTTTTAGAATCATTGACAAGGGCGGCGAAGTGTGACGATACAAACGGGTGGCATTTGGCGGTGCTGGGGCAATTTCAATTCCTCCCGCGACGCTGATTCCGGCTTTTTGCAACTGGGTGTAAAACGTCGCTATCGTGTAACGCGAAGGGTCTTCCACATTCATCAACACCATTCTTTCTTCCGAATAGCTGGATAAACTGCCCGTGACTTCCACATTAGACTCGTAACGACGGGCGGCAATACTGCTTTTACCCTTTTTCGTGGTCTTGGTGTGATTATCAATCCGCACATAACTGGTTTCTGGTTCTAACCACACTCGCAGCGGCTCTCCCAGTTGATCGGCGGGACGGGCATGTACAGTCATCGTGTTGTAATTCAAAGACAATGCACTGAGTCTGGCATCATACGCCCGTTGGGTACGCGTCTCATTCCATGCGGGAGCGCGGTCATAGCTGTCGAAAAATGACACATCGGCAAGCAAGCGTCCGGCGATTTTTTGCACGCCACTTTCCTTGAGTTGGTTCACGAAATATAACAGTTGTTCGGTATTTAATTTCGGATCACCGCCGCCTTTGAGGATTAAATCGCCTTGTAAGGTATCGCCAACCCGCTGTCCTGTGGTCAATAAATCGGTGTGAAAACGATATTCTGGACTCAGATAATGCAATGCTGCCGCGGTGGTGACCACTTTGAGCGTGGACGCGGGTAATAGCGGAGTTTGCGGGTTGTAACTGAAGACTGTTTCGCCATTGGTGATATTGACAATATTAACCGCCGTTTGATTGGTATCTAAACATCGAGTGGCAAGCGCGCTTTTGACCTCTTGTACCAGTAATGGATAAGGAGATTCAGCGGATACGTGGAATGTGACAATCAGTAAACTGCAAGTCAAGGTGTATAGGAACGATTTGATATTATTGAAACTCAGTAAAATTTGCACAGAACCGAGAAAGTGTTGATAAGTACAATGTGTCATAGTTGGAATGATCCTCATGACTAAAATGTGATGAAACTTAGTGAAGTTAAACGATGCTA
>DYNO01000084.1 GCA_020721025.1 Thiomargarita sp.
TATTTTTAAACTTTACTTTTTTACTGAGTTTGAAGATGTCAAATCGGTTCTATAGTTTAAAATCCCGTCACGTTACAAAAACAACTTATGCGGTCATACTCCTACCAAGAGGGTGAATTGACTTGAACAAAAAAGGAATCATGCGACAATAAACCGATGTTGTAGCTAAAATCCGATTTCTGCTCAGACAAACGTTCTGCATATTCTATATAGTCTAATTTAAATTGTCAAAAAAATTTACAGGTCTATTTCACTATTTTATTAAATAAATATCTTCATATTCAGTTGTTTATCCACCATTACATGCTTACTCACCTTTTATCAAATTTTATCGACCGTTCATCTGAAACCGATAGATTTGCGCTATAAAATGATGGTCATTAACAGCCCATTTTTGAAATCACGCCCAATGACATGCTAAAATCTCAGCCCAACTTACTCAATAATCTCCCAAACAATATGCTCGAAAAATTACGCACCATCGCCCTACAAAAAAGCCAAGACTACCCAGATGAACACTTCAAAATTCGTGGCATCTGGCGCATAGATTATCATTGTCAACCCAATCAATGGGAAAGAGACTTACTCTGCGGCATCTGGATCGTCCAAACGCTCGGACAAGGTTGCTGCTACGTGGACTATCAAGGCAGTTATCTCAACGAAGATTTAATCGGACAAGATGCCCGCTACGCCAAGCCACAACACCTATGGGCAGAGATTGCCCTGCTCGATTCCGTTTACTCCGTGTTTAAATCCGAACCAGACAACAGTTTTACTTTCACTGGTAACGCTCGTGACAAAGCCTCCATACGAGCCCGTTTTATCGCCGAACTCGTCAAGCTAGAACTGTTAAAAATGGGAAAAAACAAAGTGGTGCAGATCGGTGTGCTTGGCAACCTATTAAAACAATGTCAAGAATTCGATATCGATGTGGTTGGTACCGATTTCGATCCAGACTTAGTGCGCTGCGGTATCAACGATGTCACCGTATATCACGCCGATCAAAATGAACAACGCATTCAAGAAGCTGACATTGTTCTCGTCACCGGCATGACCTTAGCAACCAACACGTTACAAGGCATCATCGACACCGCGCATCGTTATGGCAAAAAGATCATACTATTCACCGCCACCGGCGCACACTTTGCCGAAGCCTATTGCAATACCTTTGGCATTGATGTCGTATTCAGTGAAACCCTGCCCCACTACATGTTTCAAGGTTTCAGCACCATCAACGTATTTCGCAAAAAAATTGCCACATCACCAGAATAATGTTCTCTCAATTAAACCAGTTAGGGCAACAACGCATCCCCTTTTGCTTCGTTATCGACTTCGCTTGCAACCATTGCCATATCCAACTGTTCAGCGAATCCTCTAACGAAGTTTTTTTTGACTTCAACGGTTTTCAACCCCTTGGCAAACCTACCGCACTCACACTCCCCCCCATTCAGCAACCCATCATTCAACAACCGATTGACTTAACCACCTACTACGCGGCATTTCAACGAGCGCAAAACTACATGTATCAAGGGCACACCTACTTGTTAAATCTGACTTTTCCCACTCAAATCGCGCTACACAACAGCTTACTTGACATTTATCTCGCCAGTCGAGCAAAATTCAAACTTTACTTCAACAACCAATTTATCGTTTTCTCCCCCGAACGCTTCATCCAAATCTCGCACAATGTGATCAAAACCTACCCGATGAAAGGCACGATTGATGCCACCTTACCCAACGCTGCCCAGCAAATTTTGAACAATCCCAAAGAAAAAGCCGAACACACCATGGTTGTTGATCTCTTGCGTAACGACTTATCACGGGTTGCGACGCAAGTGCGAGTTGAAAAATTTCGCTATCTCGATAAAATCCAAGCAGGAAACAAACAACTGCTTCAAGTAAGTTCCCAAATTTCTGGGCAACTCCAACTCAACTGGCAAGCGCGGCTCGGCGACATTTTCACCCAACTATTGCCAGCAGGTTCAATCAGCGGCACCCCTAAAAAACGTACTTTAGAAATTATTCAACAACTAGAAAATTACAAGCGCGGCTTCTTCACAGGCATCTTTGGTTATTTTGATGGAGAAAACTTAGACAGTGCAGTCATGATTCGCTTTATCGAACAACAAGATGGCAAGTTCTTTTATAAAAGTGGCGGCGGATTGACCATAGACAGCGAAATGTGCCAAGAATATCAAGAAATGTTGGCAAAAATTTACATTCCTGTGTAGCAATTTATGACGCAACTACTCCTAGAAACTATCAAGATTAACCACGGACAACCGCAGTTTTTAAACTATCATCAACAACGTTTCGACCACGCCCGGCGCAGTTTATACCAATGTCATGATCACATTAATCTCGCTGATTTACTTCAAGATATTCCCACAGATGGCATATATCGCTGTCGAATTATTTATCGGCAACAAGTTGAACGCATTGAATATCTTCCCTATCAACCCCGTTATTTGAGTCGCTTCAAACTGATCATTGATGACGAAATAGACTATTCCTACAAATGGTTACAGCAGGATCGATTACAACAACTGTTTAAATTGCGAGCGGCAGCGGATGATATCATCATCATTAAACAAGGTAAAGTCACCGATACCTCGATTGCCAACATCGCATTTTTTAATCAAGATCACTGGATTACACCAAAGTCTCCCCTACTACATGGCACGACTCGACAACGGCTATTACAGGAAGGCACGATGAAAGAGCGTGATATTCCTATGGCAGAGGTGGCAAAGTTTTCTAAAATAGCGTTGTTGAATGCGATGCTGGGATTTCATATTATTGACCAATTTTCAATTGATCTATAACAATATTTTCATAGATTCACCCATGCTTTCTTCCTAATCCCCAACAAATCTCATAAACCATATACTCAAGTGTAGGACGCAATTGCTCAAGACAGCTTGCCAATTACATCCTACACCAATCACAAATTACAACGCAAATAAATCCATGAATTCATTCACCGGAGTGCTTTCCAAAGTGGCTTGAGTCGCGCAGATATCCAAAATCCGAGCACACTTCTTCGGAGACAAATGAGTTGCCAAGTTACGTTTAAATTTCGTCTCCAGCACAGGAATCCCTTCAGCACGACGACGGCGATGTCCAATCGGATACTCCACAACAACTTTCTCACTTTGGCTACCATCTTTAAAGAACAACTGCACTGAATTCCCTATCGAACGCTTACTCGCATCCAAATAATCAACCGTAAACTGCTTATTCTCAACCACTTCCATCTTACTACGAAACTCATCAATCAACGGATGAGAAGCAATACCATCCTCATAATCTCTCGCAGTCAAATTACCCGTAATCAATGCCATAGCCACCATATACTGAATACAATGATCCCGATCCGCCGGATTATTTAACGGACCTGTCTTATCAATAATCCGCACCCCAGATTCCTGCGTTTCAATCACAATCTTCTCAATGCCACCGAACTTACCAAGCGTTTGTGGATGCAATATCACCGCCGCCTCACATGCTGTTTGAGCATGAAACTCCGCCGGAAAAGAAATCTTAAACAACACATTTTCCATCACATAAGACGCATAGCCTTGCGTAAATTGTAAACTATTACCCTTGAACAACACATCATTGAAGCCCCAAGTCTTCGCAGTCAACGCAGATGGATAACCCATTTCACCCCGCAACACCATCAAAGCCAAACGCACGCCACGACTGGTCGCATCACCCGCCGCCCAACTTTTCCGAGAACCCGTATTCGGTGCATGACGATAAGTACGCAATGAACTGCCATCAATCCACGCATGAGACACTGCATCAATTACCTCTTGACGCGTTCCCCCCAACATCTGAGTCACCACCGCAGTGGTCGCAATACGCACTAACATCACATGATCTAAACCAACCCGATTAAAACCATTTTCCAATGCAATTACGCCTTGAATCTCATGCGCCTTAATCATCGCCTCTAAAACCTGCTTCATCGTCAACGCCGGCTTGCCCGAAGCCACCGCCTGACGACTTAAATAATCCGCAACTGCTAAAATACCGCCCAAATTATCAGAAGGATGTCCCCATTCCGCTGCTAACCACGTATCATTAAAATCTAACCAACGAATCATTGTACCAATATTAAACGCACCCTGCACCGGGTCTAATTCATAAGAAGTGCCAGGCACTTTTACACCGTTGGGCATGGATGCGCCGGGAACAACGGGACCCAAAACTTTGGTACAAGCAGGATAATTCAAAGCCAACAAACCACAACCCAATGTATCCATCAGGCAATAACGAGCCGTTTCCATCGCTTCATTACTCTGAGTCACATCATAATTCATCACATAATCAGCAATATCAACTAAAACTTGATCTGGATCAGGGCGGTTAGTATCGCGAATATCGTGTGTTGACATAGTTTACTCCTCAAGTTTTATGCGTTCAGATTGGGTTCTATACAGCCATAAATTTATATTTTAAGCCATATTGAGTTTCTTTTTCGCAACGATCAATTATTCAAGAAGGTTGTGATATTTTACAATAAGATAGGATACTATAATAATTAAGCAAGTCAAAATACTCCATTTTAAACCGATCAAAAAAACCTCTCCACCTGTTCTTTCCCGTCTATAGCACGAGTCACTGCCTTTTATTTATAAATAAGCTATACTTGCTTTCATCGCTAAACTCAAACTTTATCAGTTCAAAAAATAACATTTCCATGATGACACCCCATCGTTCCCGCCAGTCAAACTGATCATTCTCACAGCGACAATGGATCGATCTCGCCGGTCAAATGGATCATGATAGCAGCTCTAATTTAATATTAACCTAATGCAACGACAGGATAAATCAAATGCCTATCCAATACACCCTGAGACCATTTACTATTCCTAACCAAGAAGGTAAATTTGCCGCCAGCGTCATACCTACCTACATCCTTAGATTTGAAGACGTTATCGGCGAAGTCGCTCAACAAGCTAATTGTAGCGAAGGTATGGTACAAAACGTGATGTCAGCCTATATGGATGTGATCGAACGCCATTTTTTCAATGGAGCCACTGTTTATGTCGGTAATATTGGTCGCATTTTTCCTTCACTTACGGGTAGTTATGAATCTCCCAATGATAACGCTAGTAAGGCTAATCTCAACGTTAATTTTAGTGTATCACGCAGTTATACGGCGGAACTTCTTGCTAATGTGTCGCTCGAAAAAATCATGACTCCCCCCAAACAACCCACTATCACCACTGTTCAAGACATGACAATGCAGGTTGAAAATCTCTTTACAATGGGCGGAATTGTCAGTATTCTAGGGGATAAACTTGATTTTGACGTGAAGAACCTTGAAGAAGGTGTATTCATTACAGCCGAAGGATATCTCGGACTCGTTCGAGTACAAAGCTACGGGCAACACGGCACCAAGCACATTGATTTTGCACTCCCCAGCACCTTTTTTACTAATAAGGGGATGTCTGTTGTTACTGAAACGGGAATTATTTTCACGGTCAAATGTAATTATGGTAGTCAAACGCTACATACTAAGGAATATGCAACTGCGGTATATCAGGGGGCATTTGGAGCTTCAACTAAGTTGACGGGCTTTGTAGGTATCACGGGTAGTGCGGTTTTACGAGCCATTCGAGACGACATAGGCGAAGGAATTAGGATGGCATATCAGGAACATGATGTTTCTGCCTTTGGAACTGCGGTTGCTATTACTGCAACGAGTAGTGAAACCGTTTATGTATTGCCGGGTAATGATCCGGTAAATTCTTTGACTGTCAAAGTGAAAGGTAAGCAATTTTATGACTACATCGCTGGCACTGGAATCGTTAATGGTGAATCTATCAATCCAGATATTTATGTGATTTAAACTTTACGCAAGGTAGTTACTGTGATTTTTGTTTGAATCTTATTTTATTTAATCTGTTAGGAGTTACGCAGTTCAAAACGTAACTTAGGCTTAATTCAGTTAGTTAGCGTTTTCGGAGTACAAATTTAAATTTGTACTCCATTTATAAAATCAGTGGGTTAGCATCTCAAGTGCGTAACTCCTATCTGTTTAGTTCATTTAATGAGCTTGGTTAATTTAATTGGGTGAATTGGGTGAATTGAGCAAATTAGGGTTGAGTAATTGGTTTTTTTAATTATGACAGTGTGGATTGTCGCGACGGGAATGGATCGATCCCGCCTGACAAGCGAGTTGTTTCTGCCTGTCAAACGGGTGATAGGATGGGGTGAGTTGGGGAGATCATCTGGGAGATTTCCCCTGAGTTGCTGTGCGCTACGTGAGGGGAATCAGGGGTTGTGGGGGGGTTGTGATGTGGAAGAATGGTTATGAGGGTTTATGTTGTTGTTTTGATGTGGGCGGGTAGGTGGGCAATGAACGTTGAACCTTCTTTGAGCTTGGTTTCTACGGAGATGTTGCCGCCCATCATCTGACAAAAGTGTTTGCTGATAGCGAGTCCGAGTCCGGTGCCGCCGAATTGTCGTGTGCTGGAGCTGTCAACTTGGGTGAAGGCTTCAAATATTTTGTCGAGTTGCTCTGGTTCGATCCCGATGCCTGTGTCTGAGACTTTGAAGTGGAGCCAGTCTTCGTGATTTGGGTAGGTTTCTCGTGAGATGATGAAGTGGATTTTGCCGTGTGTGGTGAATTTGACCGCGTTGCTGAGGAGGTTCATCACGATTTGTTTGGTCTTGCGATAGTCGGCATACATTACGCCTAAGTCGGTGGGACACTCGACTATGAATTGATTTCCTTCGCTTTTGATGATGGACTGTACCACGCTGACCAGTTCTTCAACTAGGGTTGAGATGTTGAATTCGGAGGGCTTGAGGGTGGCTTTGCCGGTCTCGATTTGTGAGATGTCTAGGATATCGCTGATAATGTTGACGAGTTTGTTGCCCGCCAGCTTGATGTCGTCTAGGTATTGTAGGATTTGGGTGCATCCGAGTTCTTCGGCTTCTTCGTAAATGACATCGCGATAGCCGAGGATGGCGTTGAGCGGGGTGCGAAGTTCGTGGCTCATGTTGCCTAGGAATGTGGTTTTGGCTCGGTTGGCGGCTTCTGCCATGTTGCGGGATTGTTCGGCGACGGCTAACATGTTGAGGGATTGGCGGTTGGCTTCTTTTAAGTCGATGTAGAGTTGTAGGTTTTCTAGCGCGGAGGCGCATTGGTTCGCCATGATTTGAATTAGGTCTTGATCTGCTTTGTTGAAGTAGTGGACATCTTCTAAATAGACGAAGCCAGCGGGGTTGCCGTGAACTTCGAGCGGAATCAGGAGGGTGTCGGCGGGCATTTCGTGTAAGTTGTTTCTGCCTGCCAAGCGGTCGCTACAAATCTTGATGATGTGTTGGATTTCTGGATCGTTTTGTAGTTTGGAGAATCGCCCGGCGGCGGCTTGTATTGAAAGTCGTTGATTAATCATGGCGACGACCAGCCCGCTGTTGACGAGGCATACTTTTTTATTTTCGCCGAGATTGCATAGGCTGATGATTTGTTGGAGTACGTTGTCGAAGAATCGGTTGATGGATTGGAGTTGGTACAGTCCGGGCGTGGCATCGAGTATCTTTTTTAATGCTTTGCGATTGGTGTCAATGATTCCTAAGTCTCGATAGGACTTGAGGGTGGAACGCATTGAAGTGTAGAGTTTTTGGGTGGCTAACTCTGTTTTGTCTTTATAATCATCAATATCATAATGATCGATCACGTAACGTTCGGGGGCAGCACCGGGTTGCCCGGTACGAATAATCAGACGAATCATTGAGTTGTGTAATTCGTTGCGAATATAGTCCACCAAGCGCAAACCTGCGTCGTCAGTTTCCATCACCACGTCGATGAGTACAACCGCAATATCTGGTTCGCCGTGTAAGATATGTTTGGCTTCTAGGGCAGTGGTGGCTTCAAAAAATTGGAGTTGTCTGCCGGCGAATTCAAAATATTTTAAGTTTAAACGAGTAATTGCGTGAACATCGGGTTCATCGTCCACAATCAAAACTTTCCAAGGGGAAGGCTTCACATCAATTTCTCCCTCTATGTCGCTATTAATTTTGCGTATCTTTTTCATCGGGTTATTTGCATCCATTAAAATGATGCGATCACTTTACCATATCTTGATAAACAATGGTTAAGTGCAAAGACATCGTTATAAAAACAATATTTCTGACGACCGTCTGTTGATTGGCGATGAGTTAAAATTGATACGTTGTTGTGAGATTGATATGCAATGCTATTGTCAAGAATAAATTTAGTCATTGATAACAATACATGCAATTAAGTATTAAAAGTATGATTGATTATGAAAAATATTTTTGATAACTAATCATACAATTAATTATTTTTAATGTGATTGATAATGAGTGGTATGACTGATATTTTTTGTAATCAATCGTATGAATCGTTGTCAGTTTATATGAGTGATATGATTAACTACACATCATAATATTTCATATCGGTGATAATTTGTAGCATCAATTGATACGAATAATAACGAATGATACTATTGATTATCTATAATACTCGATATAACGAATGAAACTTATCGTAATCACTTGCTACAGTCATTATCAGATATAGTTATCATAATGAGTCATACTGTTTAATTGTTGTGATGTGATTTGTTACTTGTCATCATCATTGATATAAAACATCGCATCTAATATTACTAGATAAAAACTATATGATTGATAGCAAGTAATATCATTGATAACTTTTCTTAGCATTAATCACGAATCGAACTATTTATAATGATTGATTGGATGAATTACTCACAATCCTATTCATAATCAATGATACTGTTGCATAGGAATGATATCATCAGTAACTTGTCATATCTCAATTGAATTTCTTGAAAAGACAATCAGTTATGGTATAATTCCCTGTTCACAGAGTTGCAAAAGTAGGTGCACAACCTTTGGATCAAAGTGTGTTCCGGCACCTTTTTCAATCTCCACCAATGCGTCAGCCACAGTCCACGGCTCTTTATAACATCGTTTATTTGTCAGGGCATCAAATACATCCACCACAGAAACAATGCGGGCAGCGATTGGAATTTCTTCACCCTTAAGACCCCGTGGATAACCGGTGCCATCCCAGCGTTCATGGTGGCAATAGGCAATGTGATAAGCCACCGCAAACCATTTGCTTTTGCCCAAAATTTCGGCACCGATTTCTGCATGAGTTTTCATGATCGCGAATTCTTCATCGGTGAGTTTACCCGGCTTTTTCAAAATCGCATCGGCAATTCCTACTTTTCCAATGTCGTGCAACATGCTGGCAAGTCCATAATTTTCAGCTTCTTGCTTTGACATGCCCATCGCTTCCGCCACCAACGCGGTATAACGTGCCAACCGATTGATATGATCTCCCGTGTCTTTGTCTTTGTATTCCGCCGCCACCGCCAACATATAGAGAGCTTGCCGATTGGCTTCTTTCAAATCCACGTACAATTGCAGATTACGCAACGCCGAAGCACATTGATTCGCCATGATCTGAATCAGATGCTGGTCGGCATGACTGAGATGTAGTGCATTTTCTAAGCAAACAAATCCCATCGTATGATCATGAACTCGCAGCGGAATGTGTACCATGCTTGGCAGCAATTTGTCGCTGGGCTGTCCGTGTAATACGCTATCGGTGCAGGCTTGAATAATTTCTTTGAGCTGTGGATTTTCGGTCAATTGGGCAAAACGTCCAGTGCCGGCTTGAACTGCGATCCGCTCTTCACTGGCAGTAATCAATAAACCACTGCTCACCGTTGAAATCAGGTTGTTTTCCCCCAAGTTACACAGCGCAATAATCTGCGTCAATACGCCATCAAAAAAGCCGTGAATGGATTGCGGTTGATAAAGTTCCGCCGCCGCATCCAGAATTTTTTCCAAACCGCGACGGTTGGCATTGATGGTGGTGAGATCACGATAGGATTTGAGAGTAGAACGCAACGTGGTATAAAGTTTTTGCACCGTCAATTCGGTTTTGTCTTTATAATCATCAATATCGTAGCTGTCAACCACTTGCCGTTCTGGAGCGGCTCCCGGCTGTCCGGTGCGAACTACGATACGAATCATCGAGTTACCTAATTCATTGCGAATATAATCAACTAAACGTAATCCCGCATCATCGGTTTCCATTACTACATCAATCAAGGCAACGGCAATGTCTATTTCATGGGAAAGAATTTGTTTGGCTTCACGAGCAGACAGAGCTTCTAAGAATCTTAACGACTTGTTAGCGAATTGAAAATTTTTCAAGTTAAGCCGAGTGATAGCATGAACGTCGGGTTCATCGTCCACAATCAACACTTTCCAAGGGGGGAGCTTCACCTCTGGCGGCGTGGTATCTTCCGCATCTTGAATCTTTTGGGCTGATTTATGAATAATTTTCATAATATTTATCAAGTCAAGTTAAGACGCTGAATCTAAAAAATTTCATCGCGTATGTCAGATAAAGAAGCAGCTACGTGGCGGAAATTTCCCGTTTGGTTTCTTGTTTGATCGGGTAATCAATGGCAAATCGCACACCCTGCCCCGGCGCACTTTGACAACTGATGGTGCCATGCAGTTGACTGGTGACTAAATTGTAGCACAAATACATGCCCAAACCGCTACCGCCCCGCCCGCGTCGCGTGGTGAAAAAGGGTTCAAAGATTTTTTCTAACACTTCTTGACTCATCCCCTTGCCGGTATCGACATATTCAATGTGCAGATTGGGTTCCGCCTTACGAATACTAATGGTGATTGTTCCCGGTAAATGTCCATCATCAAAACCGTGGTGAAAACTGTTCATCACTAAATTGGTCAGCACTTGGTCTAAAATCCCCGGCAGCCCAAAAACTAACAAAGATTTGGGACATTCAATCACAATTTTAATCTGCGTGTGTTTGAACTTATTATGCAGACTATTGTTCACATCTTCAACAGTTTCTTTCACATTAAATAAGCGCAAGACTTCAGAACTTTGATCCACGGCGGTACGTTTAAAACTGCTCACCAACCGAGTCGCGCGGCGTAAATTGGAAAGAGTTAAATCCGAGGCTTCTTCCAAACTCTCTATCGTGGTCAATAATTCTTCTTCATCAACTTCTTCTTGTTCAAACATTTTCAACACACTACGCGCAATTTCCTGCAAAGTTGAAGCCGCTCCCACCGCGACCCCAATGGGTGTATTAATTTCGTGTGCAAATCCTGCCACCAATCGCCCCAACGATGCCATTTTTTCGCTTTGCAACAATTCGTTACGCGTTTGTACTAACTCTTGAATCTTGGCATTTAAATCGGCGGTGCGCTGCAATACCCGTTGTTCCAAATCACTGTTAAGATGTTGAATCTCGCTGCTTTTATTTTCTAACGTATGAAAAGATTCTTGCAATTGCGCTGCCATCCGATTGAAAGAATTCGCTAATACGCCTAATTCATCTTTGCGATCCACTGGTAGAATTTCTTCCCAGCGACCATTGGCAAGACGATAAGCGGCATGTGTCAGATTTAAAATCGGTTTGATAATCCAATGCGCGGTTAAAATCCCAATCAACGTCGCCAATACCAAGGCAGTCAGCGACAAGGCAATGGTCATGCGGGTGTTGGCATTAATTCGCTCCATAAAATCGGCTTCAGGCACGGCTACCACAATTAACCAGTCTAATCCATGTTTATCATTCAACGGACTGACATGTAAATATTGTCGCTGTCCATCCAATTGAAATGTAAATTGTTTCGCGGTATCAATGTTGCGCAGATCAGAAAATTTTTCATAAATATGTTTTGCGGTATGGCTGATCAGTGGAATGCTACTTTCTGAGGCAGTCATTCGCTTCATCACATTGGTTTTTTTGTCAATGGTAAACGGATTTTCCTTGGTAGAAGATGCAACGATTGACCCCGAACGCTCGATGATGAAGGTTTTTCCGGTCTTGCCAATTTGTAAACTTTCTAAAAATTCATTGACTTGAGAAACAACCAATTGAGTCGTCAGCACACCTTTTAATTCACGAATATTATTTTTTTCTTCATAAATCGGCAAGCACGCGGCAATTCCCAATTCTTGACGGGCATAAATAGCAAACATTTCTGTCCACACTGCATCACCGGCTTTGACCGCGGATCGATACCAAGGACGCACGCGAGAATCGAACGAGGCTTCTGTTTTCAGTAAATGACTGCGATTTCCCTCTTTATCCACCTGATAGATAAACAAATCACCCGCGGTAAAATCTTTCGTTTCTTCAATCGTAAAACTCGAATCTTGTCGTCTCGCAACAATAATTCCCCCTTGCTCATTACCAAAGTAAATCGTACTCACCGATTCAAACACTTGTAATTGCTTCCAAAAGAAATGTCCTAACATCAAAGAATCATTGAGTTGAACCATGCCCAATTGAATTGCAGCGAGATGATTTTTATTCAATAAATGCGGTGTTTCTAAATAAGCGTGTAAATGTTGATGAATCCGTCCCGCCAATTCATTTTGTAATTGCGTCGCTAAATCATTGACTGCTTTTTGACCATTAATATAAGATAAATAGCCGGTGAGCATGACTGCGGTCGAAATTTGAATCACAAACAAGACGACCAGCAAGGTACGCAGCGAAATATTACTGAAGATTTTAGAAACTAACTTTGTGATAAAGTTCATAAATAATAGAGAGGGATTCAGAGCCAAATAAGATTTGGATAGGATACTCGAATTTGACAAATTTTGGAAGGCAACTATGCAATTTTAGAGAATGTTTTGGCTTGAAGGCTAATTTTTTTGATGGGAGAACTTTTGCAAAATTAAAGTGAATGGTAATTCAGACCACAAACTTGACATCTCGCCACAATTTCGTTAATCTGAAGCCACTAAAGCTAAAAGCGGTCACCACATCCGTCAATCTTGTGGTTTATCGTGCTTGAAATCTGTCCAAGTTCATGCGGGATGAGAAGGGGAAATACGTTGAATACCCCTCGCCGTCTTTTAGCGGTAGTTGAGTCCCGCGCCCACTCATGACTTGGGCATATAGAACCGATTTGAAATCTTTAATACCAAGTGAAACAGGTCTATAACCCAAAAAGTATTGACAGGTAAAGCATATCACATTAGAATCCTCGCCATGACTTAAATGTAACCCATCTGAGGAAGTTAGCCATGTTATTGGCACATAAAATCGAACTCCAACCCAATGAAGCACAAAAGGAATATCTGAATAAGTGTTGCGGCACGGTAAGGCATTGTTACAATCAACTGCGGGAACATTTTGGCAAAAAAGAAAACCCGTTCTCACTCAAAGCGGCGTATGATTTTTATAAAAATACGATTCGTGAACAATTTGAATGGTATCAAGAGGTTTCGTT
>DYNO01000274.1 GCA_020721025.1 Thiomargarita sp.
TTAATGGATAATAACCCAACAGCGAACAGTAACCATAGAACCCACTTAAATTTTTGTTTAGACACTTGAAACTCCTCAATTTGAAGACAACCGAATTTTATTTCATTCCCACGAAGGCGAAAACTTTTCTTACGTGGGAATGACTGTTTTCTAAAAATCAACTGCTATCCTGCTAAAAAGTTACGCGCAGACCCAAGGTAAACCCTTCGGTGCTATCAGTGCCATCTCCCTTAGAAACTTCAGTGTAGATTGCCTGCGTCCGATATCCAAGTCGAATTTCTGAATTGAGTTGCTCGGAAAAAAATTTGGGCAACTCAAAGGAAATACCTACATCAGCAGAGTGGTAACGAGAGAGATCGCTATTGTCCTCACCCCATTTCGTTTTCAGAAAACCGTAAGTAAAATTTCCAAATAGAGAGATATTGCTACCCGCCCAATTGGCGAGGCAAACTTGTGAACCTGCAACCAAAGCAGGTCCATGAATATCATATTCATCCCCTGATTCGCCATAGTATTTGTAATCCATGATGATCTTCTTAAAACTCAACCCTAACATTAACTCTGGTATTGGTGAATAACCCAATGTGACATCCATCTCTTGACGTTCAGCTGAACTTTTCATTACCACTTCTTGAGGAGTCGCTACACCATTCACATCACGCTCCACGAATTTTCCAACATCAGGAAAATCATAAGAGCGTTTCGGTGTGAAACTGAACATCAGTGATACCCTGTGATAATTCCCTCCTATGGTAACGAGATGAGTTAGCTGTGGATCTGTTGTAGTCGCAATAAAATGTCCTGAGCTTTCAGGGATAAACCCGCGTTGCCGATGCCACCCTGTCCACGTATTAAACCATAATTTGTCTTCAATAAATAGATGCCATTCTTTCTCATCTTTCCAAAAACAAGAACCTATTGACGATGAACGCTCAGGATATACTGAAGGAAGAAGAGGAGAAGGACAAGTTCCTGTATTCGTCACAGCCGCTGTATTGGCTCCGGGTGTTTGGATAGCAGGCTCAGGAGTTGGAAGAGATTTGGCGGCAGAAGTGGGTTGAGTAGTACGCTTACTTCCCTTTAAACTTCCCCCGGATTTTGAAACAACCTCAACTCGGCGGTTTAAAGCGCGTCCACTTTCAGTATTGTTGGTGGCAATTGGTAAATTTTCCCCGCGTGGAACCACCCGTAAATGCGTCGGATCAGCGTTAAGTTTCCCAACAAGGTATTTTTTGACTGTTGTAGCGCGCCGTTCTGATAAAACGAGGTTGGAGTCATCAGAACCTTGGCTATCTGCATGACCTTCAATCTCAATATTTGTTGGATTTGAGGAGCCAAGTGATTTTTGACCTGAAGCCCCATACCATTCTTTGAGACGAGAAATATGTGAGGATTTTAACTGCACTGAACCACTGTCAAAGCCATCTACGGTGACTTTTCTTTGACTTATAGCAGGCGTAGTTTCTGTTTCTGCTATGTCATTTGTTGTTTCAGTTTCATCATTTCCAACAGTATTTTCACCAACGTTTTCAACCACATTTTCGTTAGCATTGCTATTGACATTTTCACCAAGACCAATTTGTGCAATCCGAACTTCTGATTGAGGTGATTGAGCAGCTCCACGTTTTTTTGCTTCAGCTTCAACCCATTTTTGTGCCTTGGTCATGATGTTTTCCCAAGTTGGAGCTGTAGGCAAACGCACTTCATTCTGAAGGCTGTCTAAAAAACCTTGTGTGAAGAATCCGCCATCAGCACCCGCATTTGAGTTCTGTCCAGGTTCAGCACCTGAAGCAATAATAACCCCTTTATGCTTTAAAAACAGGATATTATAAGCGTTTTCAGTGCCGGGTTCCAATTTAATAACTTCACCCCGCCCACGCTGAGTCACATCAGCTTTGTTACAGGTATCAGCCATCACAAGGAGCAAGCGAGGATTTTTTTGCTCAAGCTGTTCTTTCACTGTGCTTAATCGTAGCAATTCTCCATTAGGAGTTTTCAATCCCTGTAGTTCCATTTCAGGCCACCGTCCACCCTTATGATCTTTTACACCATGCCCAGAATAATGAAAGACGACCACATCATCAGGGTTAGGATGTAAACCGTCGATTGTCCCCAGAACCTTTTTGTATCCTTCTCCATTGGGAGCAATGGTTTCTCCGTCAAGTACAGAGAGTTTCAGTTTTAGTCCCGTCGCTTGAGCAACAACCTTGAACATCGCTTTGAGATTGTTCACATCTTTATCAGCATATGTATTTTGTGGGCTAGTAGGGTTGGGATCATCAGGTGTCGGATTAACTTTGCCCAGCGTATCCGCAACGATAATTGCATGAAGCGTTGCCGCCGGAGAAGTCCCACTGAAAAGCAAGACTCCAAACAGCAGGGCAACTAGGTTACTCAAAAAATACATTCTTCTTGTTTTGATCATCTAATATCTCCTTCTCTATGGTGTGATGGTAATACTTCTAGTGTTTAAACAACTAGATAGGCAAAACGGTTTTCCTACCCAGCCATAAACATATACTTGTTGTTGTTGATTGCATTCTTTCATCTTCTTATTCACGGCTTGCCCAACCTCCTGTAGTGTGTCTTCTAATGGTTGCCAATGATAACGATGGATAGCTTCGATCAATGCGTCAGCAAATGGGCTGTGCTTCTTTTCCTTATTGATACTTTCACATTTATCGGCTGCACTTTCACCTGCCTTTGTGGAGAAAACAACCATTACATTACCGCCTCCGACACTGACCAAATCACCCTTTAGTTCGTAAGAATGGGAGTTAGCCCCAGTGCGACAAGTGTCTAAAATAATAATATTGATTCCATCCTTGTTTTTGTCATTCAATTTCCTCATCACATCCTGCGCTGACATACCTCCCTCCCCTTGTACAGCCTCCAGAGAATTTTTTCCATCCTCTTGTTTGCCATGACCCGCATAGTAAAACCATACGATGTCGTTACCGCTGACTAATTTAAGAAAAGCATCAAATGCCTTATCCATTTCCGCCTTAGAAGTGAGGTCTGTGTAAATAAAAGACGTAAATCCTGCTTTTTTTAAAGCATCCGCCACACCTTTCGCATCTGAAATAGGAGTCTTCAGTGCATCACTCCCTTCATATCCTTGGTTTGCAATGAACAGGGCAAGTCTTTTTGGCTCATTGCCATACACAACATTCGCCTGTAAGAAAACAACGAATAAAAAACCTATTAGCCAATGAATACGCATGATTAAATCCCTTGGGGTAAATCGTTATGGTCACCAAAAAGGAAGAGCCGAAGCCCGCAGACTCTTTCCTAATATTGGTGTAATCTATTGATTAAAACATGTTTTTTTACCACTGCGGTCTAAGCAACAGTCCTGACCATTTTCCACTTTAAACTTGCCACT
>DYNO01000275.1 GCA_020721025.1 Thiomargarita sp.
AAGCAATCAGTTAAAAATCACAACTCGTGACGCTGGAGCGTCTGGGCTGCATTCCAACGCGGAGCATTGGAACGAGGAACTCTTTGTTTTTTGAACAATTGGGGTTAAATGCCGCAATTTTCAGCGCAATCCCAACCAATCTTGCAATTCATCTCCTAACCGGTTCACCGATAATACGATGAGCATCAACATGATGCCCGGTGCCAATACAGTATGCGGTGCCATGAGCATGTAACTGGTGCCATCTCGAATCATCGCGCCCCATGACGCGGTCGGTGGTTGCACGCCCAAACCTAAAAACGATAAACCCGCTTCCGCAATCACGCTGCCCGCAATGCCAAATGTTGCTTCAATCATCAAGGGCGCGCCGAGCAAGGGCAAGACGTGATACCATAAAATCCGCGGCATTCCTGCTCCCAAGGCTATCGCCGCCCGCACATGTTCCCGTTCTCGCAATGCCAACGTTTGCGCCCGCGCCAGCCGTGCAAATCCCACCCATCCGACCACTGATAATGCAAAGATGACGTTTTCAATCCCCGGTTTTAACAAGCCTGCCAAGGCTATCGCTAATAAGATACCCGGAAATGCGAGAAAAATGTCGATAATCCGCACCACGATCAAATCAAATATGCCGCCCACCCAACCGCTGATCATGCCGATTAAGGTGCCGACAATCAGTGAGACCGTCACCACGAAAAATGCCACGAAAAAAGAAGTGTGCGCGCCCATGATGAGCCGATCTAACAAAGGTCGTCCGAGATCATCGTAACCGAGCCATGCGGTTGTGGAGGGGGGTTGTAAAATATTGGGCAAGGTGATGAGGTTGGGTTGCAAGGGGAGCCACGTTGCACCCACTGCCATGCTGAACCATAAGATGAGGATAAATAACGGAAACCATCTAAACATGATAGCGTACTCTTGGGTCTAACCACGCATAAACGATATCGGTTAGGGTATTGACCACCACGTAACTGACACTGATGAACAAAACACAGGCTTGCACTACAGGATAATCCCGACGTTGAATCGATTCAATGGTTAAGCGTCCGATGCCATTCCACGCAAAAATCGTTTCGGTAATCACTGTGCCCGCCAGTAAACCGCCCAATTGTAGCCCCAAAATGGTGATCAGGGGTAAAGCTGCATTACGGAGGGCATGATGTAACACAATTGCGTATTCTTTCAAACCTTTGGCGCGTGCCGTGCGGATATAATCTTGACTCAACACTCCCAACAAAGTTGCTCTGACCATCCGGGCTAAAATGGCTGCCAATGCCGTGCCTAAGGTGAATGCGGGCAAAATAATGGATGCAAAACCTTCCTGTCCACTGACTGGCAACCAACCCAATTGTAATGAGAAAACAATAATTAACAGGGGACCAAGCCAAAAGTGTGGAATGGAAATGCCTAAGAGTGAAAAAAACATCGCACCATGATCATACACGGTATTTTTACGCAACGCGGCTAAACTACCCAATGGGAGCGCGATCCCAATTCCGATGATTAAACCGGCAATTGCCAGCTCAAGCGTCGCAGGCAGGCGTTGTAATAAAATATCAAGAATGGGTTCTTTAGAATACAGAGATTTACCCAAATCGCCTTGCAATAAATTCGTGATGTAATGCCACCATTGCGTCGTGAGCGGCAAATCGAGTCCCAGCGCATGACGTAATGCTTCAAGATCAGTGGCTGTTGCCGTTTCGCCGAGCATGGCTTGTAAGGGATCGCCGGGGACGATGTGAATGAGGAGAAACACTAAAGTGATTACGCCAAACACCACAATCAACATGCTGAGGAGTCGCGAGAAGATAAAACTGATCATGGTCGGGAAAACTCGTTGCTAAGAAATCATCGTCATTTTACAGCATTGCATGAAGAATTGACATGTATGAAGACCCATGAGCAGGGCAAGTACATAGAATTGGTTTGAAATCTTTTAAAGATGTGTGATAAAGAGAAATAATTTGGCAACCTAATTCACATAATTATGAAAATCAAGTTAATTATGCGAATTAGGGTTCAAATTTACGGAAACACAGCCATGTCATAGACTTCGATGATACCTGCGCCACTTGCACCGTTTTTCGAGGTAATTTCCATCGTGAATAAACCCGGTGGCAGATTGATAATGACAGCGGCATCGGTCGCACGGGCGGGAGCGAGTTTCTTTTGCGTCAATTCCGCAGCGGCGGGATCAGTTGCCCACGAGTCGTTACTGCCCAATGGCTTGCGATCCGGATAGGTGACAATTTCTAACAGCGGATCAACGGCACCATCGACACTTGAAGCCCGTACCATCAACCGTTTTGTGCCACCAGAAATCAATACTCCAGCGATCATTTTATTTGCCGGAGTGATGAAGGCGTTGGTCGAAATGCCGTCCAGTTTGGTGATGCCACATGAAGCGGGATTGGTTTTGCATTGGTCAATTCCCGTTTGGGTTGAACCGTTGCTGTCAATCAGGGTGATGCCACATGAGGCGGGCGTGGTTTTACATTGGGTAATGCTGGCTTGTTTGGCTGCGTCAATTTGCGCTTGCGTGAATAAACTGCAACTGGCAGGATTAGTTTTGCATTGATCAGGGCTGACAACAATACCACAAGAAGCCGGATCGGTTTTGCACGCTTGTTTTGCTGCGTCAAGTTGAGCTTGGGTGAATAAACCACAACTTGTCGGATTGGTTTTGCATTGATCGGTGCTGACGATAATGCCACATTGAGACAGGATTCGTTTTACATTGCTCAATCCCAGCCTGTGTTGAACCATTGGTATCAAGGTAACTACTGTCGTCAGGTATTGTTGACTGACCGTAGTAATTATTCATCCTATCAGGTTTTCCAGCCCCCCAACAAACTGCGTTGCCATCGCTTTTTAATCCACAAGTGTGATATCCGCCTGCACTGATTTGGGTAAAGCTGATTTGGGTAAATGTGCCGCTCGGGACGATACTTTGACCGTATTCAGGTAGGTTCCCTGTATTAGTTTCTCCTGCGCCCCAACAAAGAGTGTCATGACTGCATTTTCTTGTTTTGATAAATGGTAGGAATATAATGAGCTTACTATTGAAGAAAGTCAAGGGAAATTTATTCTTGAGAAATCCCCCCTGCCCCCTTTGCAAAGGGGGTGAACACCTGAGTTATCGAATTGTTTGAATTCTATAGAAATATCTGCATCAACAAGATATTTTCACTGCTTGCAGTAACTCCCCCTTTGCAAAGGGGGCTGGGGGGATTTCGTCTGAATCAGAATTTACAGAATTTTAGAATTTGCAGAATAACGGCAACAACCTGATTCGTTTTCAGCATCTCATTTTGGTTTTCATTCCTTATGGGTTGAGAGTGCACCCCTTATGGGTTGAGCGTGCACCCCTTATGGGTT
>DYNO01000085.1 GCA_020721025.1 Thiomargarita sp.
GCGATAGCTGAGGCTAATATTGTTTTCTTCATAATGATAGTCTCCAAATGTTAAATTATCGATAGAAGTGAAAGCACGCTTTACCGATTGAAACATAAACGCAACACGAGTGTCAAGATTGCAACACGCATATTACCACAAGTTATGTTTGCAATCACGTACTTCCTCTTTAATACTTGATGTCAATATTGCACACTATTTTATAATTTTGCAAGTCCAAAAAAAATAATTTATTCTAGCTGACCGAAACTCGCTGCAAATTCAATGAGCAACCTGTTTTATTCGTTGGAAATCCATATCAACTTTCTGGCTTGTTCCCATCGACCATCTGAGAGTTCTAACCGAGCCAATAACTCATAGATACCCTCAGGTAAATCGGAACTGATTGTACCTGTACCGAATAACGCCAAGTCGCTACCAAAGAGTGCCAAATTCAAGTCGCCGGTAAATAAATACGGACTTGCGAGCAATTGATTGAAAGGAATTTTAGCAGAATTATCCGGTTTGTGCCATACTTTGAATACAACAGTACGATCGGATTGTATCTGACTTGGTATATTGAAACGTAGAAATAAATCCCCTGCTTGTCCCGCAATGTGCTCAAATACCAAATTTAGCACCAAAGTGTCTCCATAATGATACACTTTTTGCGTTTGCAAGGTATAGTACAGCATTTTTGTTGCAAAAACACAACACTCAGATAATTTAAGCAAGCCTGCGCCCGATTCCTCGTCTAAGCCCATGTCGCCTACGTCTGCGCTCATCTCGAATAATCTTATCTGCAATTCACGACCGCTCATCCCAATGAATTGCGCTTTAAGTAAGGCTAAGGCACCGCTCACCAATGCAGTTGCTCCCGAAGTGTCAGCATAAACATTGAGATAGCTGTTTCCCAACGCGGTTGACCACAAATCAACGCCGGGCGCACTGATTTTCAATCCATTGCCAAAATTACTGCGTGCAATGCGATTACCCTGTTTATCATGTGCCGCGACAGCGATAACTTCGGGTAAATTTGCCGGAAAACTGACTTGTTGCCCTTGATTTCCAGCGGCTACCACCACCAATTTTCCCCTTAGTTTAGCATATTCAAGTGCGTGTTCGACCCAAGGAGCATATTCGTCAAGAGTTAAACTCATTGAAATAATAGCGGCATCACTGCCCGCAGCGGTCATAATTGCCAGAGCCAAATCGGTTGATGCAAAGGAAGTTTGGTCTTGTGAATTGAGTTTAAAAGGAATAATTTTCGCCTGTGGAGCCACACCACAAATTCCAATGCCATTATGACAAACTCCAGCAATTAAACCCGCCATCGCCGTGCCATGTCCGGTCCAATCTTGCACATTGGTATTGTTATCACCGAAATTGTAACCCTGCTCATACAAAATATTTTCTTTTAAATCAGGATGTTGATAATCCACCCCACTGTCTAACAACGCAATTTTCACCCCTGCACCCTGCGTGAACTGCCACATTTCTGGCGCACCTATTGCGGTCAAATGCCATTGCTTCGGATATTCCATATCATTCGGTGGAGAAGTTGCCGTTGCTGCAAAGTGTCCACGTACATCTTGATAAATTCGAGAAGCAGTACGCAATTTTGACACGGGTTGAACGGTATCAACGACCACCCAAGGCAAGGGGGATAAATCCTGCACAATCCGCCCCAACGTGGAAACATGCTTATTTCTTATCTCTGTATTTTCAGCGATATAGACCACGACTCGTTCCGCGTGAACTGCGACAGGCAAACATACGCAAAACAGGTAAGCCACAAGCCTGTATAATTTAACAACAGACTGATTACAATACATCCAAGGTTTCGACCATCTCATGGGCATACTCAAATTTCTTAAACGTTATTTATTCGTCACTTATCTCGGCTTGATTGAACCCTTCCGAGAGATAATTGCACACCGTTACTTATTGCTTTTATTAGCAAAACGAGACATTTACTCACGCACTTCGGGAACTATTTTAGGAAGTTCATGGCTATTACTACAACCTGCACTACAAGTCGTCGGCTTCTGGTTCCTGCTCGACATTGTACTCAAAGTTAAATTTAAAATCGCAGACACCGAGCTCGCCTTCGCCAGTTATTTTGTCATCGGCATTTTGCCTTGGTTATTTATCTCAGAAATTTTGATGCGTAGTTTAAGCGTGCTAACAGAATATGGAAGTCTATATCAACGTTCGATTTTTCCCATCGCAATTTTACCCTTGCTGCCCTTATCGCTGTCCACGTTACTTTACTTAATTATTTTCATCATCACGGTTATTTTTGTCACAGGAATCAACGCGATAGGCTGGGCAATTTTAACAATTATGCTCATCATGTTCTGGCTGATCCCATTTTGTTATTTATTGTCAATCATTGGATTATTTTTAAAAGACATCGCCCAATTTTTCCCATTTCTAATCACATTGGTGATGTATTTAACGCCAATCATGTACACCCCAAGTTTGCTACCAACATCAATGAGTTGGATATTAATATTCAATCCTATCGCAGACATGATGGCATTGATTCACGCGGCATTCTTACCCAATTTGACATGGGAATGGATAAATATATGGCGACCTTTGGGAATTTGGTTAATTTTACTTGGACCCGCATGGGCGTTGTTTCGACGGGCAGAGCCGCATGTGCGAGAAATGCTATGAAAATCAATAGACTGACAGCAAAAAAGCATGTTGGTTCATCGATGTT
The DNA here is from genome assembly GCA_020721025.1 of Thiomargarita sp. Taxonomy (GTDB): domain Bacteria; phylum Pseudomonadota; class Gammaproteobacteria; order Beggiatoales; family Beggiatoaceae; genus DYNO01. The sequence continues at coordinate 2,711 of DYNO01000085.1, forward strand.
ATTTCCACCATCAACACAGTAAAACGACCACCAGACAAATTTTATCACTATGCCACTCAGTTGGAATGAAATTAAAACTCGTGCGATTGCTTTCATGAAAGAATGGGCGGACGAGTCGCGAGAACAGGCTGAATCTAAAACATTTTGGAACGAGTTTTTTAACATTTTTGGTATTTCGCGTCGTCGCGTCGCAACTTTTGAGCAACCGGTCAAAAAGTTAAATCAACATACCGGCTTCATCGATTTATTGTGGAAAGGCGTATTGTTGATCGAGCACAAGTCGCGTGGGGAAAATTTAGACCATGCCGCGCAACAAGCCAAAGATTATTTCGCTGGACTGCAAGAGGAAGAACTCCCAAAATATTTGTTAGTCTCTGATTTTCAACGATTTCGACTACACGATTTGGATAGCAATACTCACCAAGAGTTTGAATTGCCCAATTTGCTGCAACATCTTCATTTATTTGGCTTTATCGCAGGATATGAGAAACGGGTATATTCTGAAGCAGACCCGGTCAATATTCAAGCGGCTGAATTAATGGGACAATTTCACGACCGATTGAAAATTGTAGGCTACGATGGACACGATTTAGAAGTTTATTTGGTGCGTTTGCTGTTTTGTTTATTTGCCGATGACACGGTTATTTTTGAAAAAGGTATTTTTTGGCAATATATTGATTTACATACCAAGGCTGACGGCAGTGATTTGGCAATGCACTTGGATGCTATTTTTACGGTGCTGAACACGCCACCAGAGCAACGTTTGAAAAATCTTGACGAGAATTTGCAGCAGTTTCCGTATATTAACGGTCAATTGTTTGTAGAACGGTTGCGAGTTGCCGCGTTTGACAGCGAAATGCGAAAAATGTTATTGCAAGCCTGCGCGTTAGATTGGGGCAAAATTTCCCCGGCGATTTTCGGTTCAATGTTTCAAGCGGTGATGAATCCCCAGCAACGTCGCAACTTGGGCGCGCATTACACTTCAGAAAAGAACATTCAGAAATTAATCAAGCCGCTGTTTTTAGACGAATTGTATCGGGAATTTTCGCGAGCCAAGGGCAGTCGGGCGCAATTGACCGCGTTGCATCAGAAATTGGCAAAATTGCATTTTCTCGATCCGGCGTGTGGTTGTGGCAATTTTTTGATCGTCAGTTATCGCGAATTACGGTTATTAGAAATTCAAGTGTTGCGTGAACTGCATCCGGGCGGACAGGGATTTTTGAATATTCAAGATATCGTACAAGTTGATGTTGATCAGTTTTATGGCATTGAATATGAAGAGTTTGCCTGTCAAGTTGCACAGGTGGCAATGTGGTTGATTGATCATCAGATGAATATGTTGGTCAGTCAGGAGTTTGGACAGTATTTTGTCCGCTTACCCTTGACCAAGGCGGCGAAAATTGTTCATGGCAATTCATTACAAATTGATTGGCAAGCGGTTGTTTCTCCAGCAGATTTACATTTCATTTTGGGCAATCCGCCATTCGTAGGGAAACATCTGCAAAATGAGCAACAGAAAACCGACATCACGTTGATTTTTCAAGGAGTTTCAGGCGCAGGCGTGTTAGATTATGTGACTGCATGGTATTTGAAGGCAGCACGCTATATTCAGCAAACTTCGATTCGTTGCGCCTTTGTCAGCACCAATTCGGTCGCACAAGGGGAACAGGTAGGGATTTTGTGGAATGAGTTGTATCATCGCTATCATCTCAAAATTCACTTTGCACATCGGACGTTTGCGTGGCAAAATGAGGCGAAGGGCAATGCGGCGGTTCATTGTGTCATTATCGGTTTTGGCACGCAAGAGAATGATAATAAAGTGATTTTTGATTACGAAACCATCAAAAGTGAACCCACCGAACGCAAAGTTAAAAATATTAATCCGTATTTAGCTGAAGGTAGTGACATTGTTATTTTAAAAAGATCAAAACCGTTATGTCCTGTTTCTGAAATGTTTAAGGGAAGTATGCCAAATGATGGAGGTCATTTATTGCTGAGTGAGTCTGAAAAAGCAGATTATCTTAAAAAAGAACCACAAGGTGAGAAATTTATTCGTCCTTTTTTAGGAGCGGATGAATTTATCAACAGAATCAATCGTTGGTGTTTTTGGCTTGTAGATATCCAACCTCATGAACTTAAACGGCTTTCTCTGTTATTAAAACGAATCGAAGCGGTCAAAACTTTACGTCTCAAGAGCAAACGAGCAACGACAGTGAAATGGGCGCAACATCCAACACTTTTTACAGAAAACAGACAACCGAACAACAATTATTTGTTGGTTCCACGGGTTTCTTCAGAACATCGCCCTTATGTTCCAATCGGTTTTTTAGATAAAAATACTATCGCTAGTGACGCAACATTTACGCTGTCAAATGCAACACTTTTTGAATTTGGCATTCTCACATCACAAATGCACATGGCATGGGTAAAATATACTTGTGGTCGGTTAGAAAGTCGATTTCGTTATTCAAACACGATTGTTTACAATAACTTCCCTTTTCCGAATTATCAACAAATTACACCAGCACAAAAATCGAAAGTGGAACAAGCCGCGCAGCAAGTGTTAGATATTCGTGATCTTTATCCGGAAAGCAGTTTGGCGGATTTATACGATTCTTTGACGATGCCGCCCGATTTGCTCAAAGCGCATCAGAAGTTAGATAAAGCGGTTGATCTGTGTTATCGACAACAACCTTTTAACAGTGAAATCAATCGGATTGAGTTTTTATTCAGTTTATACGAGCAATTAACTGCGCCGATGCTGAGTCTGAAAAAAACCAGAAAATCGCCGCGCCGCATTCCGCTGTCTAAAAAAGATGATGATTCAACCGATTGATTTTTAACCCAGTAAGATTTTTTGGGCATCAACTACCGGCAGATTTTAACCATTCTGACGGTAGCCGATAGTTGCCGCATTCTTTTTCTGATTTTTCCCATTCCTTGCCTTCTCGAATGGCATAATCTAACGGGGGGTTAAATATCGCAGAATAGAGAAATGTCCACGGGGCACGATGCAAACAAAATTGCCCTTGTTGCGTGTGCAGCGTGTTGATAATTTCTGGAACGACTTGTTCTTGATGTAAATCTTTGAATGTGAAAAACGAGGGCTGAACATACATGCCGCGCGTGACTAAAATCACTGTGAGCATCGCCAATGCCGCCACACTTCCGAATGTCGCAGGATGAATCCATCGGTTATTTGGTATTGTCGCATGAAGTTGCATCACCAAATAAGCATTACTCGATACGAGAAGGAGCATCCAATACAAATAATATCGAAGTTCCAGCGATTGCGGCATGATGGCGGTGAAACCGGTTAAACAGATAAAACCGAATAGAATTATCCGGGATTCACGCGAATGCTGTCGATAGGTTAAATAGAGTAATAACAACAAGTTAAAAACAACATACGCTGCGAAATAGCCGCCCAACCGATTGCCAAAATGTGGCGGAAAATATTGGTCAATACTCCAATGCCGTTGATGGGTAAATGGGTGAGTTTCAACTTCCAACACCGAATGCAACCAACGTTGTGCACGCGGGGCATGTTCTAAGTAAGGCGGCACAATTTCAATCGCTTCGTGTAGATGATTGAGCGTCACGCCGGCAACGGTCATGATCACGGGATATGCGGGATTGCCATGCACAATCACATTTTTAATCGGAGTAGCGAAGATGGCGAGTAAGGCTATTCCTAACGCAGGAAGTAAAAATAATGGACGGTAAGATTTTGTAATCGCGGTATTTTGTGACCAGAGCCAGAATAAACGTAGCATGATGAAGCTGACCATGATAAATGCCAATGGGGTGAGGACAAATCGCATATTCACCGTGCACGCTGCGACCAAGATCATTAGTAAAATATTGAATCGGTTGGCAAAATTTTCACGAGTGTAGAGCAAGTAACCGAGAATCACGAGCATGGACACCGCGATATTTGCCGGTAAATCAATGTAGCAAGCAACGGCGTGAATTTGTACCAGTGGAATGGCTAACAAGATGAGCGTGGACAAATACAGCGGGATATTGAGGTAACGTTTTAAAAACCAGATATACAGTAACAAGCTGAAAAAACTCACTAAATTGGCACTTTCTGGTCGTTGCGAGATGAGCCAGAACAATCCTTGTAAATATTCAGCAAGCAGCGGAAATCCTTCAAAACGTTCTTCTAAACCGTAGTGCATCAAGTAATCTGACGGGGTGGACAGTCCCCAAAGTCGCGCCGCGTAGGGTAAATGATACATCCATGTATCCCATGAACCATCAACATCAATCACGGCTTTGAGAAATGCACCACTGATCGTGGCTAACGCAATGATTTTTAATATATTTGTAATAAGCGTCACAGGATACCTCATTCCGAAAGTTGATAAACTAAAATTGTTTGGTTGACAACATTTTTCAGAGATTCAACGATTCAAACCTGACAGATTTCAGAAACCTGTCAGGTTTAAAATAACCGATAAAACAAAAAGTTCCTCAATAAAATTTGAATTGCGTCATTCCCCAAAATTACAAAATAGGACGTTGATTGGTATCTTTAGACGGTTGTTTCGGCGGCGTGCGCGGACGGGTACTCAACGTAACATTGCCGGCAACTTGCTGTAATTTCTTATCCTGACTAAATACTAAAGTGATGCGACGTTGTGACGGTTGTTTGCCGCCGGGTTGCAGTCGATAGATATAATCCCAACGGTGCGGGTGAAAAGGATCAATCAACATTGGCGAACCTAGGAGAAACAAAATTTTCTGCTCCGTCATACCCAATTCCACTTGATCAAGCATTTCTTGTGTAATAACATTGCCTTGTTGCACATCTAATTTGTAAATTGCACAGCCGCTGAATAAACTACTTGCAGTTATTACGAAAGTGAGGAATAATTTTCTCATGATGCACTCGTTCAGAATAATTGGGTCGATAGGAAAATATGAAAAATCAAGAGCTTAAAATAGCTGAACAAAAAACCAAGCAAGCGGGACTCAAAGCAACGATTCCAAGAATGCGCATTTTACAACTATTAGAGAACAGTCAACAGCGACACTGGTCTGCGGAAGACGTTTATAAAGCCTTGCTTGATTCCAGCAATGATGAAGGTGGTTTGGCATTGGCGACCATTTATCGGGTCTTGACGCAATTTGAAGGGGCGGGCTTGGTCACTCGTTTGCATTTTGAAAGGGGCACGTCGGTTTTTGAATTAAATCAAGGGGCTCATCACGATCACCTGATTTGCGTTAAATGTGGCAAAATTGAAGAATTCTTTGATGAAGCCATTGAAAAACGTCAACAAGCCATTGCCAAAAAGAAAAATTTTGACATCACCGATCATAGTTTACATATTTACGGGGTGTGCGCTCTGTGCAAAAATAAGTGAATTGAATTCTTGCATAACTCACCACAACAGATTGATTTTAGAATTATTTTCTCTATTTTTAAGTTTCAACCCTCTGCCTAACTCTGTTTAATTGGCTTGAATTTTGGTTTGAATTTTAGTTTGAATTTTAGTTTGAATTACGGAAAATGGATTGGATTTTAACAAATTGTAGTTACCAAAAGAAAATTGCTTAAGTTCTGTACAAACTGCGTTATAATTCTCAATCGTATGTCCTTTGCCGGTGTCTTAAACTCGCTCATCACTGTTTCCCGACATCCATTTAATTTTGAAAGAATGACTTCCTGAATACCCATGTCCTACGTCACTATATTACACGCATTAGGTTTGCAAATGCACCAACCACCGGGCAACTTGCAACTTTTGATCGAAACGAATGTACCTGAAGCGCAACAAATTATTTATGCGTATGACCGGGCGACTCGTTATGCTCACAAATATCCACACAGTGCGCGCTTCCATGTGGGTTTTTCTGGCATTTTGTTGGAACAATTAAAAAATCCAGCAATTATCGACAGTTATCGCCACTTTATTGATATTCCAGCCATGTTACAAAGCTACGCTGAAGCAAAAAATATTGAATTGGTGGGTACGGGGTATTTTCACCCGATTTTTCCACTGATGCCACGAGAACATTGGCGTGATCAATTATCCAGCGAACAACAACTGATGGAAGAAGTGTTTGGGCGCAAGCCGCGCGGATTTTGGGCTCCAGAAATGGCTTTTTGCATGGAAATGATTCCAACATTGGCAGATTTGGGTTATGAATATGTGATTTTAGAAGCCGCTCACATTCAACCCCAAGGCGAAAATCTCAATATATTTCAACCCTATCGAGTGTGTTACGAAGGAGCGTGTATCACCGTGTTACCAAGGCATCACGCGCTTTCCGCAGCACAGGAACATGGCTTGACTCCAATACAATTGGTGGATACTTTGCAGCCGTATCATGGCGCATCTCTTCCGCCGCGAGTGCTCACCACTTGGTCAAATGGAGAAAATAGTGCATGGTTACGTGATGAAGCAGAGGGATTTTTCCTCCGTTTCTTCGCGCCCTACATGGAACATCTTGAAAATGCTCAATATCCTGTGCAACCTATTTTGCTCAGTGAATGGTTGCGCGCCCATCCTCCAACGGTTCATGCGGAAATTCATGCCGGCTATGATTTTGGACAATGGCGTGGTAGCGAACGACAGCATCAAGCTCTGAGCAATTTACATCAATTATCACAACGCTATCAACAAATTAAACGGACGCATTCCGACAATCCATTGTTATCACAAGTTTATCGTGAGTTGCTCGAAGCAGAAGCCAGTTGTTTGTTATTTTGGGGTGAAACGTGGTTAGAACAATTACGTCACCGTCTGATTCAACTTGGAAAGTTGTTGAATAAAATAGAAAATCCGCAGGTTGAAGTGGTGGCAGAACCACAACAGGATGATATATCGGAACTGGCAATGGACGCACCTGTTGAACAACCGGTGTTACCCAGTCCAGTCATGTTGGCGAAAAAGCCTATCATGAAAACTAGGGTGTATCCTAATGATTCTTCAGATAATTTATCGGTGCAATTAGAAAGTTCCGATGAATTGCTGGATAGCCAAAATTCACCCGCGACAGATGATTCGTCTGATAATTTAGCTGTACAATCAGACAGTTCCGAACCATCGTCATCCGCTGAATTGCTGGATAGCCAAAATTCGCCCGCGCCAGATGATTCGTCTGATAATTTAGCTGTACAATCAGACAGTTCCGAACCGTCGTCATCCGATGAATTGCTTGATAGCCAAAATTCACCCGCGACAGATGATTCGTCTGATAATTTAGCTGTACAATCAGACAGTTCCGACATGCAAAGCCAACTATCGCCAACAATTTCATCGCATCATTCTGTGGATCGACAAACGCGTCAAGCCTCAATTACGAAGAAGAAAAATTCGAGATATAAAAAGTAATCTAGTTCAGCTCAGAGTCATTCAGTATCGTGAATTTATTCAGATAAAATAATAAGTTCCCTGCTAAAATTCCTCATGAGCTAACATATTTACTTGAGAAATTTATTGAAACGACAAGTTTCTTCCGCTAATCGACGGAAATCAAAATGAACCCGTCAACTGTTTGAATCGGTTGATTGCTCATGAACTCGTAAAAAAACTCGAAACAAGTAATTTAGCATATACTGAAGTACTTGGTTTATAACAAAAACAACGACGATGTAATTTAACCACTATTGAAGGAGAATCTGTTATGTCAGTGAAACATCCCATCATATCTATCACGGGTTCATCAGGCGCGGGGACAACGACAGTTAAAAAAGCTTTTGAAGACATATTTCGCCGGGAGAAAGTAAAACCTGCGGTGATTGAAGGCGATAGCTTCCACCGCTATAATCGCGTCGAAATGAAACAGATGATTGAACACGCAGATCGTGAAGGCAAAACCCTCAGCCATTTTGGTCCAGAAGCCAACCTGTTCGATAAGTTGGAGGAACTGTTCAGAGTTTATTCGCAAACGGGAATGGGCAATCGGCGTTACTATTTGCATAATGAAGCCGAAGCCGAACCTTACGGACAAGCACCGGGAACGTTTACCGATTGGGCACCGCTTCCGGAAAATACGGATTTACTGTTTTATGAAGGATTACATGGCGGTGTGGTGACGAAGGATGCGAATGTGGCACAATGGGTTGATTTGCTTATCGGCGTGGTGCCCAGTGTTAATTTAGAATGGATTCAAAAAATTAGTCGAGATGTGAAAGAGCGCGGTTATTCCCCTGAAGCCGTTACCCACACCATTTTACGACGGATGCCGGATTATGTGAACTGTGTAACCCCACAATTTTCACGCACGCACATCAACTTTCAACGGGTGCCCTTGGTGGATACTTCCAACCCATTCATTGCTCGTGAAATTCCTTCGGCGGATGAAAGTTTGGTCGTCATTCGGTTTAATAAATATCGTCAGCAAGATTATCCATATTTATTAACAATGGTTCACGATTCCTTCATGTCCCGTCCCAACACGTTGGTGATTCCCGGTGGCAAGATGGGTTTTGCGATGCAAGTGATTTTTACCCCCATTTTGCATGAAATGATGGAAAAACGGCAACGAGAATTACGTTACTAAACATTGCTGTTGTCTGAATCGCGTTTCGCCTTATCGAAAGAAATGATGATTCAGATAACGCTTAAGATGATATAGTCATCAATTGATTGCCGAACGTATTGCCTAAAAATTTCTGAGACAAGAGAATTGTGGGTTGACATCTAATCACTAGAAAACGGCGATCAATTGTTAAAAAAACGATGTTTGTGAATGCAGTTCAAAATTGACTCAACACCACCTCCAGTTGTTTCTTCCGTGCTTGTTCGCTCAGTTTAAAGATGTCAAATCGTTTCACCCGTTGTCAACCTCAAGCGTGTTTTGGCTGATCGCTGAATTCTGTTAAAATTACTCTCATCGCGGTACCCGCTACAAACTCACATCGTCTCATCTCCAAAAATCTCTACATCAACTGGTTGCTACATGGATAAGTTATTAATTACAGGCGGTATTCCCCTCAGTGGTGAAATACGCATCTCAGGTGCTAAAAACGCCGCCCTTCCCATTCTTGCTGCAACTTTACTGGCAGAAACATCGAGTTATGTCAATAATGTGCCTCATTTACAAGATGTGACCACCATGATGAACCTCTTGGGGCGCATGGGTGTGGAACTGATTGTTGATGAAAAGCTGAATATTCAAGCAGATAGCAATCGAGTGCATACCTTTGCTGCACCATACGAATTGGTCAAAACCATGCGTGCTTCTGTGTTGGTACTTGGGCCCCTGTTAGCAAGATTTGGGGAGGCGCATGTTTCTTTGCCCGGCGGTTGTGCGATTGGTTCGCGTCCAGTGAATTTGCATATTCAAGGACTTACCGCGATGGGTGCCGATATCCAAGTTGAAAATGGCTACATTTCCGCCAAAGCCAAACGGTTGCATGGTGCGAAAATTTTTATGGATTTAGTCACAGTCACGGGGACAGAAAACTTGATGATGGCGGCGACCTTGGCAGAGGGCACCACCATTCTTGAAAACGCGGCGCGTGAACCGGAAGTGATTGATTTGGCAAAATGTCTCATCAGCATGGGAGCAAAAATTGAAGGGGTGGGCAGCGATACCTTGCATATTGAAGGAGTCGAAAAATTATCAGGCACGCATTACTCCATTTTGCCGGATCGTATTGAAACAGGAACGTATTTAGTTGCCGCTGCGATGACGGGTGGGCATATTAAGCTCAAAGATACCGATCCCAGTTTATTGGATGCAGTGCTGCAAAAATTAACTGAAATAGGTGCATATATCACCACCGGCGATTCTTGGATAGAACTGGATATGCGTGGTCAACGTCCGCAAGCGGTGGATATTTACACCTCGCCCTATCCTGCATTTCCCACCGATATGCAAGCCCAATTCACCGCACTGAATAGCATTGCTGACGGTGTGGCAACGATCACGGAAACCGTGTTTGAAAATCGCTTCATGCACGCTTTAGAACTGCAACGCATGGGGGCAAAAATTCGTCTCGAAGGAAATATGGCAATTATCAAGGGCGTACCGCGTTTGCAAGCCGCGCCGGTAATGGCAACGGATTTGCGGGCTTCGGCAAGTTTGGTATTGGCGGGATTGGTGGCGGACGGGGACACCGTGATAGAGCGTATTTATCACATTGATCGAGGCTATGAACGCATTGAAGAAAAACTCTCGCAATTGGGTGCAAAAATCCGTCGAATTCGTTATTAACATCACGACAAGACTGTAAATTTTTATTAAATAAAACAAAGCGTTCCTCGTTCTGATGCGCCGCGTCAAAGCCATTGACTTAAGCAATTGTGACTCAAAACGAGTTATGTTATCTGATTTTAAGCAACAAAACGACAATATGGTAAAATTTATTTAAATAAAACAAAGAGTTCCTCGTTCCAATGCGCCGCGTTGGAATGCAGCCCA
>DYNO01000276.1 GCA_020721025.1 Thiomargarita sp.
ATGTTGACGACGTGAATAACGTTTGTTTTACTACAAATGATTTAAGATCACTATACAAGCGGTCTAGCTTTAATTATGTACGAAAAACACTTGACATAAAGAAGCCAGACGGCTATTACCGTTTTAAAACTAAACGATGGCAAGGTTGAAAATTTTTAGCCCTGTAACCGTGAAATATCAGCGATTTGCAAAAATAGTTGCTGCACTTGCGATAATAAAGCGAGCCGATTATTGCGTACCGTTGGATTTTCTGCCATCACCATCACTTTATCAAAAAAAGTATCCACCGCTTCTCGCAAAGTTGCCAATTCTTGCAATGCCGCGCTGTAGTTACCTTGTTGAATAAACGGCGTAATTTTGGCACTCACCGCTTGAACTTGGGTAAATAAATCTTTTTCCGCAGCTTCTTCAAAATGAATTTCTGAAGGTTGGGCGGGATAGGAAGTTTCTACTTTTTTCAAAATGTTATGAATCCGCTTATTTGCCGCAGCGAGACTTTCAGCTTGTGGCAACTGACGAAACGCTTGTACGCCATGAATTCGCACATCGGCATCGGCGGGAGAGGCAGGACGGCACGCTAAAACCGCATCCACCGTATCATACGGAATGCCCTTGTCTTGATAGTAACCGCGCAACCGTTCCAACATAAAATCAAATACTTCGCTCGCGGCTGCCACTGTTTTACCTTCAGCAGTTTTGAAAATTTCTGGGGCAAAATTGGTTTGGGCAGTGTGCAATAATTGTTCGATATTGAGCGGTAATTGACACTCTATCGCAATCCGTAAAATCCCTAATGCAGCACGGCGCAAACCAAATGGGTCTTTATCGCCAGTCGGTGGCTGTCCAATCCCAAAAATTCCCACCAAAGTATCGAGTTTGTCAGCGATAGCTAACGCTTGACCAATGGGATTTTCTGGCAATTCATCGCCCCAAAAACGCGGCATATACTGCTCACGCAACGCAATGGCAACATTTTCCGCCTCACCATCGTGACGTGCGTAATATTCACCCATGATGCCTTGCAATTCGGGAAATTCATTCACCATATTGGTTAGCAAATCGCACTTGCTCAATAGGGCTGCCCGTTGTGCTTCCATTTCCGACGCGCCCAACTGTTGGGCAATCGCTGCTGCCACCGTTGCCACTCGCGCCGATTTTTCAAACACACTGCCCAGTTTATTTTGAAAAGTGACCGTTTTGAGCGTTTCGCTGCGGGTTTCTAACTTTTTGGCTTTGTCTTGTTCCCAAAAAAACATCGCATCAGTGAGACGGGGACGAATCACTCGTTCATTTCCAGTGCGTACCACGTCGGGCTGGGAACTTTTGATATTGCTGACGGCGATAAAGTTGGGTAGCAGTTTGCCATTTTTATCAACCAGATGGAAACATTTTTGATGCTCTTTCATCGCTGCAATCAAGGCTTCGGCGGGAACGTCTAAAAATTTCGGATCGAACGCGCCCACGATGGGCACCGGATATTCCACTAAACTGGTGACTTCATCCAATAACGCTTCACTGATCACCGCATCGCCATTCAATTCTTCCGCCGCTTGCTCAACCAAATTTTTAATCCGCTCCCGACGCACTGAAAACAGGGGAACAACCCAGCCTTTTTCTTCTAAAAGTTTCGCATAATCATTAGGTTCAGCGATTTCCATCGGTTGCGGATGATGAAAGCGATGTCCTCGGGTCATACGCCCACTCGCGACCCCTAAAATTTTAGTTTCTACCAGATGATGCCCCAACAAAATCACCACCCAATGAATGGGACGCACGAATTCAAAATCTAAATCTGCCCAGCGCATCCGTTTGGGAATGGGTAATGCAGCGAGGGCTTGTTCGATAATTTCCGTTAATAATCCTTCGGTTGCTTGTCCGGCTTGCTTGCTGCGATAGATCAACCATGAACCTTTGTCAGTTTCAAGTTTTTCTAATTGCGACACTTCTACGCCACAAGAACGGGCAAAACCTTCGGCAGCCTTGGTGGGATTGCCTGCTTTATCATACGCTGCGGTCAGGGCGGGGCCCCGTTTTTCGATATCGCGGTCGGGTTGCATCGTGGCTATCCCCTTGATTAATACCGCTAAACGGCGTGGCGTGGCAAACGGTGTGGCGATGGCGTAGTGAATTTCGCGTTGTTCTAAACCGCTACAAATTCCTGAAGAAAAGGCTTCTGACAATATTTTCAATGATTTGGGGGGAAGTTCTTCAGTGCCAATTTCGATGAGTAAGTCTGTGTGAGACATCATTGATTTCCTTATGAAAAGATTTTTATAACTGCACGTCGTGTTTGATTTCGTGAATGCGCGTTTTAAAGGTAGAATAACACACTGGTGAAATGGTGTAAATCACGATTAACGATTGAATATTTCAACCATTTTACAGGACTTTATAAAATATGATAATTTTTCAACGTACAACGGATGAATTGATTGATATCAAATCTCTGAACTGGAAATATCGTTATAATAACCAATTAGAAAACTCAAATTTTTATCATCCAAATGATACAAACAATATATTTAAAATAATCAAAAACTTGTGAAATTATTTTTAGGAGCGAAACCTCATGATAGGTATTGTTGTAATGGGAATGCTCGCGTTAGCTTTTGGTCTGTTGTTGGGATACAGCGCGATTCGCTTTAAAGTCGAAGGAAATCCAGTGGTTGAACGCGTCAATGCGATTCTGCCACAAATGCAATGTGGTAAATGTGGTTATCCGAGATGTCGCAGTTACGCTGAAGCGGTGGTCGCAGGCGAGGCAGAGGTGAATTTATGCACGCCGGGCGGGGAAACCAGTATGTTGATATTGGCGGAATTACTTGACCGTCCACCGGTGGCATTGGGGGAAATGGCGGAAGCTCATCATCAAAAGTCTCTGGCGGTTATCAATGAAAATCAATGTGTTGGATGTACGCTGTGCATTCAAGCCTGCCCGGTGGATGCGATTTTAGGCGCAGCGAAATACATGCACACAGTGATTGCTTCAGAATGTACAGGGTGCGAATTGTGCGTTCCCGCATGTCCGGTGCATTGTATCCTGATGCAGCACATTCCTCAAGCAACAACGACGTGGAAATGGCCCTATCCCGAAGTCAAACGAAAAGTGAAGTTAAAGCTGGGGGAAACGTTGTTGATCAAGAGCACATAGTCGGGGTGGAAGCGGGTCTGATGACTTTTAGACATTATGGCTTCAAAGAATACTTGAAAGCTCGTGGTCAACAAGCAATGTGTGAAGTGGTTGAAGTCAGTGAAGCCTATACTTCTAAAACCTGCTCCTATTGTGGTACGCAACACAAAATAGGAAGCAGGAAAGTATAGAACCGGTTTGACATCTTTAAAACCAAAC
>DYNO01000277.1 GCA_020721025.1 Thiomargarita sp.
GGCTTGAGTTATCTTCTAACCAACTGACCGGAACAATCCCGACTTTACCTACAGGATTGACTTGGCTTGAGTTATCTTCTAACCAACTGACCGGAACAATCCCGACTTTACCTACAGGATTGACTTGGCTTGAGTTATCTTCTAACCAACTGACCGGAACAATCCCGACTTTACCTACAGGATTAACTTCTCTTCAGCTATCTTTTAACCAACTGACCGGAACAATCCCGACTTTACCTACAGGATTGACTTGGCTTGAGTTATCTTCTAACCAACTGACCGGAACAATCCCGACTTTACCTACAGGATTAACTTCTCTTCAGCTATCTTTTAACCAACTGACCGGAACAATCCCGACTTTACCTACAGGATTAGTTCTCTTCAACGCGTGGAATAATCAACTGACCGGAACAATCCCGACTTTACCTACAGAATTGACTTATCTTGGTTTATATGGTAATCAATTGACCGGAACAATCCCAACTCTACCTATAGGATTGATTTATCTTGGTTTAGCCAGTAATCAACTGACCGGAATAATTCCAACTTTACCCACAGGATTGACTGATCTTATTTTATCGGGTAATCAACTGACCGGAACAATCCCGACTTTACCCACAGGATTGACTTATCTTGGTTTATATGGCAATCAACTGACCGGAACAATTCCAATTTTACCCACAGAACTGACTCATCTTGAGTTATCCCATAACCAACTGACAGGAACAATCCCAACTTTACCTACAGGATTGACTTCGCTTGACTTATCCTACAATCAACTGAGCGGAATCGTTCCTGATTTACCTCTTGGATTAACCTATATGAATTCAAGAGGGAATCAGCAGCTCAAAACTAATTGTGCAACACAAACCGATATCCCTCAGAGCCAATGTCAAGCGTTGGTGGATTTGTATCACTCAACAGGTGGGGAAAATTGGTTCTATCGTTCCCTCGGTGCGTTACCTGGCGGTACTGGTTATCCAGCACTATATAATTGGAATGTCACCAATACACCTTGTAGCTGGACTGGAGTGACGTGTAACGGAAATGTTGTCACTAAGATAATATTATCTTACAGTGACCTCACTGGCACGCTACCCAATAGCCTAGTTAATTTAACAGGATTGACTGAGCTTGATTTACATAATAATCAACTCACTGGAACAATCCCAACTTTGCCTACAGGATTGACCCTACTTGACCTATCCTACAATCAACTGGCAGGAGCAATTCCATCTTTACCCACAGGATTGACTTGGCTTGATTTATCTAGGAACCAACTAACGGGAATAATTCCGACTTTACCTACAGGATTGACTGATCTTAATTTATCGAACAACCAACTAACGGGAACAATTCCAACTTTACCTACAGGATTGACTGATCTTAATTTATCGAACAACCAACTAACGGGAACAATTCCAACTTTACCTATCGTATTAACTTATCTTAATTTACATGATAACCCACTGACAGGAACGCTTCCTGCCTTACCAGCCGGATTGTCATATATTGGTTTAAGCAACACCTTCGTAAGCATTGCATCCTCGTCCAGCACGCCCGCCGCACCAAGCAACAACGGAATCGCCAGCGAACCCATGTCAAATTACGGGCAAGTGGCAGATAATCTCGTAGTGACTGAGACTGGCAGTGTTTCAGGCGGAACGTTGACAGGCACAATTACCAACAAAGGACTCATCGCGAATGTCATCATTGCCCCACAAGCCCTGTTCAACGGTGGCAAACTCAGCGGTTTTAATGTCAATCAAGGCACAGTAAGCGATGTCACCATCAGTCAATATGCTGAAATCAGTGGTGGAAACTACGCTGGTACCATTCGCAATGCCGGTTCAATCTTCAATCTCACAATTTTAGAAAATGCCGATGTCAGCGGTGGACAATTAGCCGGTATCGTGCTCAACCAAGGCACGGTGCATGATGTTCATTTTGCAGCACAGACTCAGGTGATTGGCGGTAAATTGACAGGCAACCTCATGGGAAGTAGCGAAAGTGTGGTTATCATTGGCGAAGCAGAATTAGATGCTGCAAAAATAAGCAATGCCTGTTTAACCGTAACCACACAGGTGAGTCAAACCGTTGAATTAACAAATACCGTGCAGCACACTGCCACAGATTTCACTCAACTTACCCCAGAAGATTTCTGCATTCAACCACAAAATATTAATAATTTCACTGCACAACGTCTAGCTGCCACAGAAAAACTTGCTTTTAGTAGCTTCACTGCGCAACAAGTCGCTGAATTGCCTGTTTCTGCCCTGACTGCTTTGAATGCCGCACAATTGGCTCACATTTCCTCAGAAGCCTTGCAAGGTCTCAGTGTTGAACAATTTCAAGCCATTCCAATTGCCACTTTAGCCGGATTGCATAAAAACAACCTGTCTGGATTAACACCTCAAGTGATTCAAAGCATTGATCAACAACGATTACATGCTTTGACTGCAACGGAATTTCAACAAATGCCGAGTTTTGGCGTGGCAAAATGGTTGATTCATTTAAACACTCAATTGACCATAGCTGACATCACTCCCCTCTTGCCAGACGGTTGGAAACTCAGTGAAACGGGTCAGATTAACGCGCCCGCCGATACCACGATAGCCTTAAAATCATTGGAAGTACCCCCCATTCCCCAGCTTGAATTGCCGAGTTATCAATTTGATTTAAATACAACTTTCTCGATTGGCGGTCAGACCACAACGCAGACAGTTCTCGATAGCATTAAAACGCTCCTTTCTTCCACGGCATCACAACTGACTCAAACAGAATATGGTATTTTGACTGGAAAATTGACAGAAACTCGCTCATTTGCCTTTATGGTGAATCCACAAGAATTGTGGCAACGGACACCACAAGACAGCAAGATTCAATTGACTGAAAATCAACCTTATCAACTGACGACTTCCGAGCCGCTCGAAATCCATTTATCCCCTGTCCCCAAAGACCCAGTAGAGATGCTGAAAATAGCGGGGGAACACGCTCAGGCAGTGATTGGCGCACAAGGTGATGTATTTCTCAGTTGGGAGCAGGAAAGTTTACCTCATTATCTGGTTGCATTATTTAGTCCGTTCAGTGAAACTACCGCGACAAAGCCACCCGGTTTGTATTTTAGTGATAGACAAGCTCAGTTGATTTATTCGGACGGCACAGCACAAATGCTATATCCAACTGTTTTTGCACCGAATACTTTTATCGCAGAGGCAAAAAAGTTCCCCGGTGTCGAATCAGTGACGTTTAACATGGATGGGACATTTGAAGTGATGTATCAAGGGCAGAAATTGCAATTGTTTCCGAACTTTGATGTGAAAGTGA
>DYNO01000086.1 GCA_020721025.1 Thiomargarita sp.
TTTCCAAAAAAGCAGGCAAGTATTTTGCGTCTTTTTTAATAGATACAGATGATTATGTTACAGAGTATCCCAATCGTCAAGAATCTGTTGGCAGAGAATTTAACACTTGCAGACAGAATCTTCAGTTGTGACTGTGGTTTGATTATCGACCGGGATTTGAATGCTGCAATCAATTTATATTCCTATGAAAATAGGAACTGAATAACTATCGTTGTTAAGTAGTTAGAGTCGCGACCCGTATCAGCGAGACTTTAAACGCACGTAAGAGCAGTGTCAGACTCAGTGTATCGAGCTTCTGTGTTGATGACGTGAATAACGTTTGTTTTACTACAAATGATTTAAGATCACTATATGAAATTACCCTTGATTGGAATCATATTCTCGTTCGTCATCGCATTGTCGAGTATATGGCAATTTACCAACAATAGCCTGATATCACTACAAAATGTGATAACCCAAGGTTTATTGCATACCGCGTGGGTACGAACACAATCCGGTGGTCATCAAGTTCAACCTTGGCCCTGGGCGGAAACTGTACCAATTGCCCGTCTTTCGATTCCTCGGTTGAATACGAAACATGTGGTTTTAGCCTATGCCGACCAAGAATTACCGCCAGTTGCCATCACCCATGCCGACAGCAGTATTCCGCCGGGAGAACTGGGTAATAGCATTCTTAACGTATCCCAAGAAGGTTATCGCAGCTTTTTACGACGCTTGAAGCCGGGCGATATTTTACTTTTAGAATCAGTGCATAGCGGATTGTGGCGGTATCGAGTTTCTACAATTTATGTGGTTGAAAAAACC
Source organism: Thiomargarita sp. (assembly GCA_020721025.1). GTDB lineage: Bacteria > Pseudomonadota > Gammaproteobacteria > Beggiatoales > Beggiatoaceae > DYNO01. The sequence continues at coordinate 805 of DYNO01000086.1, forward strand.
AATACCGTATTGATAGAACCCAGTTTAAACCGACGTTTAACGCTGGTCAGTTGTTATCGTTGTGAACAGCAGCAAAATCGTTTTCGTTATGTCGTGGTGGCGGAAGAGATGGAACGAGTATCTTCCAGCAATTCAACGCCATAGATTTTTCAACATGATCTTCCTGCCATTGAGATCGAGCGTTCCATTTTGGAGTTGTGCTTGCAGATGGTAGGTCTGATCCTGTTGAGTTATCAAACCCTGCTTGAGCCAATTTGCCAACCAAGTTTGAGCCAATTGTGTCCCCTCCGTCGTTTGTAAACCGTCTGAAATATCCGGTTGAGCTATCGTGCTAAGAATTTGATTCAGCAAAGATTCTGGTAATTGTATCACCAACTTACCATGAAGTGAATCCAACAATTTTATCGGATAAAGCCATGCCGTTGCATCTATTTTATCCACACCAAGCAATAGATTTCCGGTCAACTGCCCCTGAGGCGCGGCAAAATTCAACTGAGGAATTGCCAGTTCCGGTTGCTCATTCAATAAAGCCATTCCATGTTGCGTCAATTTACCCAACAATAAAATATTGCTGCGTGCCGAAGGTAAGTTACTCATTGTATTCAGTATTTGGCGAATATGATTGACACTATCAACGTTGAGATGACGAATTTCTACCGTGATATCACCCGGTCCATAATTCTCCTGTTTCACCGCCAACTGTTGCAATTGAGATTTCAGATTCACCTGCAAACGTTTATCAATCAATTGATTATCTACGCTCATTTTGAGTTGTCGCAACACCACCGCCGGCAAAGTCTGACTGAGCAAACTCACCTCCTCCATCTGCCACTGACTCAATCCTAACCAAAGTCCACCAGAATGTGCTTGTAATTTTGTAGTGAAGATTGTATTATTGACTTGCACTTTACCCTTATCGGTTTCCAATTGTAATTGGGGCAGGCGCAATTCCCCACTCATTCGCGCAAGATTCGCGGTAAATGTGGCTGAACCCTCAATTTGTTGTAAATGTAACTTGGCATGTCGATTCAGGTCATGAAAATTCAGTGGCAAGGTGCGCATCTGACTGTTGCCGGAACCATCGAATTGTAGAGAAGTTTTTATCAATAACGGTGTTTCAGTCAAACCCAACCAATGCACAAGGGGACTTTGTGGCGCGATGGAGGTATAAATGATTGTGGGAAAAATAGGCAAAAAACCATGTTCAATCTTATGCTCAAGGATCACCTGTTGCGGTTCTGCTGACATCACACCGCGCGCAATTTCAAACATTGATTGTGCCTGAGAAATTAACCAACCCCGCTGATAAGTTGTATCGCTTAATACCAGATGGGCATCATGCGTCGGAACATGTTGATTCAATAAGAGAAATTGCTTCTCCGCCTCAACTCCCGTCCAATAAGGGATAAATACTACAAAACCGAACAGCAAAGAACCTATTGTAAAAAAGAATAATTTTCGTTTCATTGACTCATTCCACGCTGGCACAAACACAAACAATCGAATTCTGCTAAACTCTAGCCATTTTACTGCGTCACTCACGTTTCAGCAATGATATTTTTGCAATGCAACAATGATCGCGACACAATCACCTGATTTCACCCGATCATCTGCCCCACTGGAAAACCTTGCAATACGCCATGCACGTTACTTCACCTCGCCCCTTATGTGTAGATTTAGACGGCACCTTGATTGCCACTGATACGTTATGGGAAAGTATTTTTTTACTCCTACGTCGCAATCCATTGTATTTATTCATGTTACCATGGTGGTTGCTGAAGGGTAAAGCCTATTTTAAACAACAGATTGCCCAAAGAACAGCACTCGCGGTTGAAACATTACCATATCGAGAGGCGGTGCTACTTTTCCTACATCAACAACGCGAAGCTGGACGCACCCTCATCTTAATCACGGCAGCTCATGAAAAAATTGCCCATGCTGTTGCTAATCATCTGAAATTATTTAAAGAAGTGATCGGCAGTTCTGCGACCTTGAATTTGAAAGGTGAGAAAAAAGTCGCGTGGTTAGATCAACATTTTGGGGCGGGAAATTATGATTACATGGGGGATTCGGTCAGTGATTTACCCGTTTTTCGCGCCGCGCACACCAGTTACTTGGTCGCTCCCAGCCGTTATTTGCAACAACAATTTTCATGTCCGGCGGAACAAATTTTTCCCGCCCCCCGGCGTTCTTGGAAAATTGTATTGAAAGTGTTGCGTCCGCATCAATGGGCAAAAAACGTGTTAGTTTTCACTCCGTTAATTTTATCGCAACAATTTTTAGAAGTATCCAAAATATTTGACGTGACACTTGCATTTTTCTGTTTTAGTCTTGTCGCATCATCAGGTTATGTGATTAATGACCTGCTTGATCTTGCCGCGGATCGAGTGCACACCACCAAGAAAAATCGTCCGTTTGCCTCCGGTAGCGTTCCAATCAGTTACGGACTGCCAATATTTCTCGGATTGATTGGATTTAGTGCTGCTATTTCATTGATTTTTATCAATACTGCGTTTACGACGATGTTACTGTTTTATCTCATTATCACACTCAGCTACTCATTCTATCTCAAACGCAAAATGATTGTCGATATCTTGGTATTAGCAGGGCTTTATACCCATCGAATTATTGCGGGCGGAGTCGCGATTTCCACGATTCCGTCGGGGTGGTTACTGGCTTTTTCCATGTTCTTTTTTATCAGTTTAGCATTTTTGAAACGCTACATTGAATTGTTAGAACTCAATGATTTACATCAACTTTATGGCAATGAACATCGAACCGTCAAAAATCGCAATTACTGGGTGGATGACCTTGAAATGATTGCCAGTATGGGACCCACCAGCGGTTATTTAGCCGTCCTAGTCTATGCACTGTATATTAACACGATGACAATCAAAGGTTTATATGCCGCACCGCATGTTTTATGGCTGATCTGCCCCATCCTGCTTTATTGGCTCACGCGAATCTGGTTTTTAGCCAAACGCCGCCTCATGGTCGATGATCCCGTGCAATTTGCAATTGATGATCGGGTCAGTTGGATCGCCCTCGTCAGCATCGCATTGTTATTCATCATTGCGAGTTTTATCAGATTCGCCTAAAAACTTGAAAAATATCGAAATCATGCCCCATTTCTATTCTAAGTACGACTTAAATTCTCATGGATAAAATCCTGCTTCGTGGTGTGCGCACCCACAATCTGAAAAATATTGATGTTGACCTGCCGCGCGATAAATTAATTGTTATCACAGGCTTATCTGGATCAGGCAAATCTTCCCTCGCGTTTGATACCATTTATGCCGAAGGGCAACGGCGTTATGTTGAATCGCTGTCAGCGTATGCCCGTCAATTTTTGTCAGTCATGGAAAAGCCAGATGTCGATCACATTGAAGGATTATCTCCTGCGATCTCAATTGAGCAAAAATCCACCTCCCACAATCCCCGCTCGACCGTAGGGACAGTGACGGAAATTTACGACTATTTACGCCTACTTTTCGCCAGAGTGGGTGATCCCCGTTGTCCGGAGCATGGCATCACTTTGCAAGCCCAAACTGTGAGCCAAATGGTTGATCAAGTTCTCAATTTTCCCGAAGGCACTCGCCTTATGCTGTTGGCACCGGTGCTGAAAGAACGTAAGGGGGAACACATTCAACTCTTGCAAGGATTAAAAGTCCAAGGGTTTATTCGCGCCCAAATCGACGGCGAAGTGTTGGAATTAGACCAATTGCCCTTGTTGGATTTACATAAGAAACATACCATAGAAGTGGTCGTAGATCGCTTTAAAGTACGCAGTGATCTGAAACAACGATTAGCGGAATCTTTTGAAACAACCCTCAGATTGGGCGAAGGGATTGCCAAAGTGCAATTAATGGACGAAATGGATCGCGAGCCACTGATCTTTTCAGAAAAATTTGCTTGCCCTATCTGCAATTACAGCTTGAGCGAATTAGAACCGCGTTTATTTTCATTCAATAATCCGGTCGGTGCCTGCCCCAGTTGTGACGGTTTGGGCGTGAAACAGTTTTTTGATCCGGCAAAAATCGTGCAAGAGCCGACGGCAAGCCTAGCAGACGGGGCGATCCGGGGATGGGATGAGCGCAGTTTATATTATTTTCAACTGTTGGAAGCCCTCGCCAGTCATTATCAGTTTGATATCGACACTCCGTTTTATCTCCTGCCTGACAACGTGCGCCAGATGATTTTGTATGGCAGCGGCAAGGAAGAAATTCAATTTGTGAGCTACAGCGAAACGGGGACGCAATATTCGCGCAAAAAACCGTTTGAGGGCGTGATTCCCAACATGGAGCGACGCTACCGAGAAACCGATTCAAATACGGTACGTGAAGAGTTGGCAAAATATCTGAGTTATCATCTCTGTACTGAATGTCAAGGGTCACGTTTGTGTCGAGAAGCCCGTCATGTTTACGTCGCAGAACACACGTTGTCTCAATTAACCGCACTTCCGATCACTCAAAGTTTGGTTTTTTTCCAAAATTTGCAACTGGCAGGCACTAAGGGCGAAATCGCCACCAAAATCGTCAATGAAGTGCGGCAACGTCTGCAATTTCTTGCGAATGTTGGTTTGGAATATTTAACTTTAGATCGCAGTGCAGAAACCCTGTCCGGTGGAGAAGCACAACGAATTCGCCTTGCCAGTCAAATCGGTGCAGGTTTGGTGGGCGTGATGTATATTTTGGATGAACCGTCGATTGGGCTGCATCAGCGGGATAATCAACGCCTACTCGATACTTTGATCCATTTACGCAATTTGGGCAACACTGTGATTGTGGTTGAGCATGATGAAGAAGCAATTCTCGCGGCGGATCATGTGCTTGATATCGGTGTGGGCGCGGGCGTGCATGGTGGGCGAATTGTTGCGCAGGGCACTCCGCGAGATGTGATGAATACCGAAGAATCGTTGACTGGGCAATATTTGGCGGGAAAAAGACAAATTTCGATCCCTCAGCAACGTCATGCGGTGAATACAGAGAAAATGTTAATTTTGCGTGGTGCAACGGGACACAATTTAAAATCGGTCGATTTAGAAATTCCACTGGGACTTTTTACTTGTGTAACAGGTGTTTCCGGTTCTGGAAAGTCAACTTTGATCAATGACACCTTGTATCCTCTCGCGGCGAATACTTTAAATCGTGCGAATTTGACTCCTGCGCCGCATTTGAGTATTGAAGGCTTTGAATTTCTTGATAAAGTAGTTGATATCGATCAAAGTCCCATCGGACGCACGCCTCGCTCCAATCCAGCAACTTACACGGGAATTTTTACGCCGATTCGGGATTTATTTGCGGCAACGCCGGAGGCACGGGCGCGGGGGTATAAAACAGGGCGTTTTAGTTTCAACGTGAAAGGTGGGCGGTGTGAATCCTGTCAAGGTGATGGGGTTATCAAGGTTGAAATGCACTTTTTGCCTGATATTTACGTGGCTTGCGATGTGTGTCGTGGGCAACGCTATAACCGTGAAACGCTGGATGTTTTGTACAAGGGCAAGAATATTTTTGAAGTTTTAAACATGACGGTGGAAGATGCCCATGCTTTTTTCGAGTCTGTTCCCACGGTGCATCACAAGTTGCAAACCTTGATGGATGTGGGTTTATCTTATATTCGCTTGGGGCAAAATGCCGTCACTTTATCGGGGGGAGAAGCGCAACGGGTGAAATTGGCAAAAGAATTATCCAAGCGGGATACAGGTAATACGTTGTATTTGTTGGATGAACCGACCACTGGTTTACATTTTCATGACATTGCTCAGTTATTAGAAGTATTGCATCGCTTGCGGGATCATGGCAATACGGTGGTGGTGATCGAGCATAATTTGGATGTGATTAAAACCGCAGATTGGGTTATTGATTTGGGTCCCGAAGGTGGCAATGGCGGTGGGCAAATTATCGCGACCGGAACTCCAGAACAATTGACTGGACACTCCGTTTCGTACACTGGCAAGTTTTTAAATAAATCATTAAAATTGGCAACACATTAGAATTGATATGGTTTCTCTCGATCCGGGAGTTCACATTTTTGCAACATTCTATTATAGTTAGGAGTTACGCAGTTCAAATCTAATTTTCAATTTATTCAAAAAGTTAGTATTTTGATCGATTTGTTGATATTTTAATAAAATCAATTGAGTAACGATTCAACTGCGTAACTCCTACAGATATTGTGCTTCATTGGGTTGGAGTTCAATTTTATGTGCCAATAACATCGCTTAACTTCCTCAGTTGCGTCACATTTCAGTCGTGGTGAGGATTCTAATATGACATGCTTTACCTGTCAATACTTTTTTGGTATAAACTTCGGTTTTAAAGATGTCAAACCGGTTCTATACTCATTACTCGCTGATAATTCAAAATACTTTGATGAGGATTGACCTGCTCATGCCGCAAGTTAATTTTCTAATGGAGTTAATTTATGTCTATTGGTTCAAAATTTGGAGTCGTCCGTATCTCATTGTTTTCATTATTTTACTTGGGGATAAATCACAGTTCCTTGGCAGCGACCGATTGTACTTCACCCGCACAAACCCAAATTCCACAAACTCAGTGTGAATCATTGGTGGGTTTATGCAATGCAACCAATGGTGCAAGTTGGTCAGACAGCCCGGCAAACAATTGGAATGTCACCAATACCCCATGCAGTTGGACGGGCGTGACGTGTAGCGGCGGCGAGGTGAGGGAAGTGAATCGAAGTGGTAAAAGTTTGGTCGGTTCAGTCCCCAGTAGCATAGTCAGTTTATCGGCTTTAACTATCCTCAATTTATCGAATAATCAATTAAGTGGTTCACTTCCCTCACTTCCATCCAGTTTGCAGTGGGTTTATTTCAATCAAAATCTGTTGACTGGCTCAATTCCCAGTTTACACAACGGATTGACAGTAGTTTATTTGTCAGGTAATCAATTCAGCGGTTCAATTCCCAGTTTACCTAGCGGATCGACAACCATTTCTCTGAGCGGTAATCAACTGACCGGAACAATCCCCGTATTACCTTCAACATTACAATACCTTTCTTTGTCTAGTAACAAACTGACCGGAACAATTCCAACCTTACCTAGTGGATTAACGGTGCTGTTGTTAGATAATAACCAATTGAGTGGTACGATTCCGAGTTTACCAGCAGGATTGACCTTACTTGAATTGGATAACAATGCTTTAACGGGTACTTTACCCTCATTTGCAAGTTTAACCGGACTGAATTCCCCTAATTTAAATTTGGGCTACAACGCACTAACAGCGACTTATTCTGGCGAGGATACATTAGTTTCTGGTAAACAAGCGACTTGGAAAGATACGCAAACAGTCCCTCCCACCAATATTGTCGCCACGCCTACTGCCAACAGTGTGCAACTCAGTTGGACTCCGATTACTTACAGCGCAGATGCTGGTTATTATCAAGTCAAATATGCCACTACGCACGGCGGAACTTATACCAATGCCTCATCCACCACGTCAAATAAATCGGCTAACAGTTACACCGTGACCGGTTTGTCACCAAATACAACTTATTATTTTGTCGTGGAAACGTTCACACCATTGCATGGCTTACAACAAAACAATCTGACCAGTACTTTAAGTTCAGAAGTTTCCACCACCACATTGGCGAATACCTGCCTTTCTACAATCACAGTCACGAGCCCGGCTGACGATAGCGCAGTTGGCACCTTACGTTATGCCGTTGCCAATGTATGCGCCAATGGAATCATTGATTTTGCTCCCAATTTAGCCAATCAAACGATTACGTTGACCAGTAAAATCACCTTTGCTCAAAATATCACGCTACAAAATCCCAACGCGCCCGGTTTAAACATCAGTGGTGGCAATACCACGCGCCATTTTCATGTCAACGCCGGGGTGACGGTAACGGTAGATAAATTGAATATTATCAATGGTAATGCGGGTACAGCTTCAGGTTTAGGCGGAGCATTTGTCAACTACGGTACGCTCAATTTTACCAATGGTCAATGTAACAACAATACCGCACCCGGTGGTGGGGGGTGTGTCACCAATAATTCAGGTGCTACTCTTAACTTCATAGCTAGTCAATGTAAAGGCAATATTACATCCAATAACGGGGGATGTATTAACACTGGTGCGACTCTCAATTTTTCGTACAGTACCTGTGACCAAAATCAAGCTGTAACGTATGGCGGTTGTATTTATAACGCGGCAAATTTAACCATACAAAGCAGTTTGTTGAGTAATAATTCGGTGACGGCGGGCGGTGGCGGGGGTGCAATTTTCAATACGGGGGCAGGATTGAGCAACATCAATGACAGTACGTTTCAACTCAATTCAGCCACCAGTTCCGGCGGTGCAATTTCCAGCAATGGCGGTACGGTGACAGTCGCACGCAGCACCTTTTCGCAAAATAGCGCGAGTCATTACGGCGGGGCAATTCGCAATGATGCCACTTTTACCATCAGTAACAGTACCTTTTTCAACAACACCAGTTCGGGCAGTGCTGCCATTCACAATTATGCCGGCGGAGGTTCTGGCACAATCAACTTGATTAACAGCACAATAGCCAATAATTCAAGTTACGGGGTGATGAACAATACCAATGGCACACTCCACCTCAAAAATACCTTGATTTCCAATAACAGCGGTGGCGATTGTTCCAATATAGGCACATTAGCAAGTAATTCACGCAACTTAGTGAAAGATAACAGTTGTAACCCTGCGTTCAGCGGTGATCCCCAATTGGCGACCACATTGGCATTGAATGGCGCGCCGGTGGATGCTCCCATGACTTTGGCATTATCTCCCACCAGTATCGCGGTCAATGCGGGGGATTCTGTGGTGTGTTCGGCTTCCCCAATCAACAGCATCGATCAACGTGAAATCTCGCGTCCGCAAGGCATGGCATGTGACATCGGTGCATTTGAACTGACACCACCTGTCGCACCTTCGGCATTACAAATTCAAATACTTTCAAACACTTCACTGCAACTCAGTTGGACAGATAACAGTGATAATGAAACTGGTTTTAAGATTGAACGCGATGGCACATTGTTATTCACCACCGCCGCCAATGTTGTCAATTACACCGATTCCACAGCGACTTGTGACAAAACTTATAGCTATCAAGTTTACGCGTTCAACAACGTTGGCAATTCTTCAGCAGTTACAGCGACTTTCGCCATGCCTCCTTGCACTACAGCCACTGCGGTTTATCAATCGCAACCTGCCCCTGCCAGTACGATAGATTTTGGCACTGCGCCGCTTAACACGACAATTCAAAAAACGCTGACACTTCAAGAAATTGGCGATGCCGCGCTCGTTATCAATTCAGTGAAAATCACGGGAATAGATGCCGCTGCGTTCAGTTTTCAACCCAGTGCGACCTCGTTTTTTATTGCCGATGGCGGTGCAGAATATCCCCTAACGCTGTCTTGTACCCCCACGCAAGCGATAGCATTAACGGCGACTTTGGAAATTACTACCAACGATCCGGGAGCAACTACAGTCACTTATCCACTCAGTTGCACAGGTGAAATCAATAAATTTACCTTGACAATCAACACCACTGGGTCTGGCGTGATTGAAGGATGTGGCAACCGTTGTACGCAAACTCACGTCAAAAATACTGCGCTGAATTTGATCGCAACTCCCGCAACCGGTTGGCGATTGAGCAGTTGGAGCGGTGATTGTAGCAATGGACAAGTGGTCATGAATACCAATAAAACATGCACTGCCAATTTTATTTCGCTGACCAGTGAGACTGCGACATTAACCCTCAACACGAATGGCTCTGGTGAAATCAATGGATGTGGTCAAAGTTGCACGCAAATTCATATCAAAAACAGTGCGATCAATCTGATTGCCACCCCGTATGCTGACGCAAAATTCAGTCATTGGAGTGGGGATTGTGTCAATGGACAGGTGATAATGGATGCGAATAAAACATGTACCGCCAACTTTGTCGCCACCACAGTGAGCAACTTTAGCTTAAAAATCAAAACGATAGGACAGGGCAGTATTGCAGAATGTGGCACGATTTGCAGTCAAGTTCATCCCGCCAATAGCATCGTGAATCTGGTCGCAACTCCCGCAACCGGTTGGCAATTCAGCCATTGGAGTGACAATTGTAGTAACGGGCAAGTGGTCATGACTGCCGATCAAATCTGCACAGTGTATTTTACTGAATTACCAACCAATTCGGACACCGTGACCCTGACGCTGAATATCACAGGTTCGGGCACTGTCAACGGCTGCGGTCAAAACTGCACTCAAACCTATTCCAAAAATAGCACCGTGAATCTCAGCGCAACACCTTATTCCGGTTGGCAATTGAGCAATTGGAGCAGTGAATGTTCCAATGGGCAAGTGGTCATGGATGCCAATAAAACATGTACTGTCAATTTTGCCGCGATTACCACGCCCACGGATCCCATCATCACTTCTGGCATTCCCATCGTCCCGCCAAGCAACGGAACCGCCGATAGCAACATGTCGAATCACAATCAAACCACGACGGATTTAACAGTGGGTGATCAGGGCAGTGTTTCTGGGGGAACGATAGCGGGCGAAGTGACCAATAACGGATTGATTGCAAACGTGATTATTGCCCCAGATACCACAGTGACCGGTGGCAAACTCAGCGGTTTCAATACCAATTACGGCACCGTCAGGAATATTGCGCTCAGTCCTCATGCTGAAATTTACGGAGGCAGTTACGCCGGCGAGATTCACAATCAAGGCGTGATTTTCGATCCCACAATTTTGTCTGACAGCACCTTGCGCGGCGGAAAAGTGGGTGGCGTGGTCATCAATCAAGGTGTGTTACAAGAGGTGACTTTTTTACCAGAAACGTTAATTTTGGGAGGCACACTTTCCGGAAATATGGTTGGTGATGCACTGGGTTACGTCATCATCGGCGAAGCTAATTTGACGCAAATTCGACTTTCCCGCGCATGTTTGACTATGACTGTGAAACTTGATAAAAATGTGGTGCTTGATAAAACCGTGATTCATCATACGCAACCCACGCTTGCAGAAGCCGAAGTCGAAGATTTTTGCATTCAACCGGAATCCATTTCACGCTTTACAAAACAACGCATTTTTGGCACCGAAAAGTTAGCATTTCAAGCGTTTTATGAAGAAAATGTTGCTGAATTACCGCCTCATGCGCTGGAAGGTTTAATTGCAGAACAATTGGCAAATTTTCGTGCTGAACCGTTGGCAGCATTGCGTGTTGACCAATATCAGAAAATTCCACTGACTGCGTTCAAGGGATTACACAAGGATAACCTAGGCGGTTTCAGTCCTCAAGTGATTCATGAGTTCGATGCACCTCATTTTAACGCATTGCAATTAAAAGAATTTCAACAGATGCCGGAGTTTGGAATAGCGAAATGGTTGACCAATGTGAATGCCGCACATTTATCCCCCGAACTGATCGCTAAACTTTTGCCGGACGGTTGGACATTTGATGAAAAAACAGGAAATTTTACCGCGCCAGTCGATACGCAATTGGCATTCAAAGCTCTTGAAATCAAGCAATTACCAGAAAATCTTATCTTGCCGCCCTATCAATTTGATGCTAATACAGGTTTGAGTATCGGCGGAATGGGGGAAGGGGAAACCTTGATTCAGAAGATTAATCGAACTTTGCGAGTACAAGGCTTGGATTATCAAGCTGAACAAAATCAATATGGTGTCATTCTCAGCAAAAGCCCAACGGATAAACGCCAATTTGCCTTCCTGCTCAATTCCCAAAAATTACTGCAACGCAATCAAAATCAACCAATTGGGGCGCAACTGGGGGCAAATGGCGAATATCACGTCACCACCGTGGATAAGATTAAAGTGAATCTGTTGCCTACCTCGAAAAACCCAGCGATGATGTTGGAAGTCTTGGGGCGAAGTCAAGCAAAGTTGGGTGAAGATGGGGATGTGTTCCTCAGTTTTACTCAAGTATCTCCGCGTCGAGTTCGAGATGGGGAATTTATTTACATGGTCACGATCTTTGATCCCTTTGTTGAGCCGAGTTTTTCAGACATTTGTAGCCTCAATGGGGCGGGGGAATCGGTGTGTGATTGGGCAAGTGCCGGAGTGGACATGCAACCGGGTATTCACTTTTTCGATGGGGCGCGGGCAAAACGACA
>DYNO01000087.1 GCA_020721025.1 Thiomargarita sp.
CACGCAAAAAAATTTTTATGAAACATCTTCAAACGTAAAGTGTGACCAAGAACTTTTGCTTGATTTGAAATAATTTAGGAGTTACGCAGTTCAAAACGTAACTTAGGCTTAATTCAGTTAGTTAGCGTTTTCGGAGTACAAATTTAAATTTGTACTCCATTTATAAAATCAGTGGGTTAGCATCTCAAGTGCGTAACTCCTAATAATTGACAAATATGTCGATGGATTGATGAACAAATTGAAAATGAAATTTGACTGGTATCACTCTCAATTTATTCATCTGGTGAAACACTGTTGAAAAAATTAACGCGCGTAATGTAAATCTTGTCCCAACATTTCCGGAGTCACCAAGACCACACCGGATTCGCTGACGTAAAAACCACGCTTTTCATCTTCCGCAGGATCAACTCCAATTTGAGTGTGTGCTGGGATAATACACCCCTTGTCGATGACGGCTTTTTTGATGTGACAGTGTTCGCCAACGTCCACGTCGGGCAGTACCACCGTTTGTTCTAACAGACTGTAAGAATGGAGATGTACGTTAGAAAATAGCAGTGAATTGACAATCTTGGCACCGGAAATAATACACCCCCCCGAAACCATCGAATCTACCGCCATGCCGCGCCGATCATCATCGTCAAATACAAATTTAGCCGGAGGCAATTGTTCTTGATAAGTCCAGATAGGCCATTGTTTATCGTAAAAATTGAGTGGTGGAGTGATAGAAACCAATTCCATATTCGCTTCCCAAAACGCATCGACCGTTCCCACATCGCGCCAATAGGCTTGTTTGCCTTGCTGCACGTCACGAAAAGCGTAGGTAAAAACTCGTTTACTATCAATGATGGAGGGAATGATGTCCTTGCCAAAATCATGGCTGGATTGGGATTTATCTGCATCTTTAATCAGTTCATCATACAGGAAATTTGCCGTGATAACGTAAATCCCCATCGATGCCAACGCTTGATCAGGCTTGTTGGGGATAGATTTGGGATGGGTAGGTTTTTCTTCAAATTCAACGACTCGCCCTTGTTCATCAACCGCCATCACCCCAAACCCTTGCGCGGCTTCCAGCGAAACTTCAATACACCCTATTGTCATATCGGCATTGGTGGCAACATGATGAGCAACCATCGGACCGTAGTCCATTTTGTAAATATGATCGCCCGCTAAAATAAGAATATATTCAGGACGATAGCTACGAATGATGTCCAAATTTTGATAAACTGCATCGGCAGTCCCCGCATACCATGTTTCTTCTAACCGTTGTTGTGCGGGCAGCAATTCGACAAACTCACTAAATTCCCCCCGTAAAAATCCCCAACCACGTTGCAGATGACGAATCAATGAATGAGATTTATATTGCGTGAGCACCGCAATTTTACGAATGCCAGAATTCATACAATTTGACAATGGGAAGTCGATAATCCGAAATTTGCCCCCAAAAGGAACCGCAGGTTTCGCGCGCCAATCGGTCAGTTGCTTCAGACGGGAACCCTTGCCGCCCGCTAAAATCAACGCGATAGTGTTGCGCGTGAGCCGGCTGATGTGACGATCAGTGTGTTGTGATGATTGTTCTTCATGTGTCATAGACTGCCTCCTTTAATGTGTGATTATACGGTATAATTCCGCTGAGAATGTAATGATAAATCTATTATTATTGGTATTACGTGGCTTCATAAAAGTAGCGTACAATTAAATGATGAAATATAGCATAATTGACGTTGGACTTTTTCAATACGGTGGACTATTTTTCATTGTTATCCGTGAAATCAATCATTAGGAAGCCATTCCAATTTTATTTTAAGAATCACGTATTTTTTCAGAAAACAAAGGAAAATCATTACCATTTAGAATTTATTGAATATGAGAACAACGAGGAAAATGCAGCCAATTAACGATTCAATTCTGGAAAAAACCATTGTTATTATTCTGAAAATTTTCAAATTCTGTGAATTCTGATTCAGACAAATTGAACTGTATCACTCCTAAGAAGTCTAAAAAACCGAAAAATTTACATGGAACATTTTCACATTTAGATTGCATTTTGACAAAAAATTGACTAGAATTTAAACTGTTTACCGTCTAAAACTAATTGATTTTAAAAAAATTATCGCACAATCAAATGACAACTTCAGTGACTGATCAAATTTTTTTGAAACACCTCTCGACAAGTTAATAAACTTAGGTTATAGTAATCAAGACTGAATTAATCATTTCCCAAATCACTTATCATAAATCAAACAAGATTTGATCCATCCACAAAAAAGGAGAACCTATGAAATTAACCCAAGTGTTTGCTATTGCAGGTTTTGTGCTCAGTTTTGGTTTCTCTCAAACAGTGTTGGCTGCGGATGCAGCGACTGCTGATGAAGTGGTTAAAAAAGTGTCTGAAGCTGCTGAAGCCTTAGCAAAAACCAAAGATGCTGGTTTAGCCGATTTCAAAGGTGAAAAAAGCAAGTGGTCTTGGAAAGACACCTACGTGTTTGTTTTTGATTGCAAAGCTGACAAAATGTTAGCTCATCCTACGTTGGAAGGCAAAGCCGTTCTCGCGCTCAAAGACAAGAAAGGTAAAGAGTTTTTCAAAGACTTGTGCAAATCAAGCGAAGGTGCGCACGGCGGTTGGGTTGGCTACATGTGGACGAAACCCGGTGCTGAAGGCGAATTCCAAAAGATCACTTATGTCATGTCTGTCAAAGGCACTTCTTACCAAGTCGCTGCGGGCATTTATGACGAAAAAGCCAATGTCGATGACCTGAACAAAAAACTGGGTGGCAAACACTAAGCTGTCCGTATTTTCATTGTGAGATTTAAACGAGCGAGGTAGGGCGCGTCACGCATTCTGCTTCGCTTTTATCATTGTTTTTCATCTTATTTTTCTTCGGCTCCCTTCGTCTAACGGTTAGGACATTGCCCTCTCACGGCAGCAACAGGGGTTCGATTCCCCTAGGGAGCGTAATTCATGCAGTTTCAAACTCTCGCCGACTGGTTAGCTTGGCAATCCACATTACATCCGCAAACCATTGACTTGGGTCTCTCTCGCTGTCAACAGGTCGCACAACGCTTAAATTTAACCAATTTTCCGTTCAAAATCATCACAGTCGCCGGAACAAATGGCAAAGGTTCCACCGTCGCGTTGCTTGATACCATTTACACCGCAGCGGGTTATCAAACAGGACGTTACACTTCTCCCCATCTCTTGCATTACAATGAACGAATTTGTATTAATGGACAGCCCGTGACCGATGCCCAGTTGTGTGACGCATTTTTCCACATTGAACAGGCGCGCCATACCATTTCGCTGACTTATTTTGAATTTGGCACCCTTGCAGCACTCTGGTTATTTCAACGTCACGCGCTGGATGTTGTTGTTTTAGAAGTTGGTTTGGGGGGACGATTGGATGCAGTGAATGTATTTGACAGTGATGTGGCAGTGGTGACTCAAATAGGGATTGATCATGTGGAATGGTTGGGCGCGGATCGAGACAGTATTGGGCGGGAAAAAGCTGGCATTTTTCGGGCGCAACGTCCCGCGGTGTGTTCAGACCCGGCACCTCCTCAAAGTTTACTCCATTACGCTGATACCTTGCAAACACCGCTCTATCGCCTTAATCAACAATTTTCATATCAAAAAATCAATGAAAATCAATGGAGTTGGTCTGCTGAATTTACAAATTACGATCAATTACCCCTGCCAAATTTAACCGGTGCCTATCAATTACAAAATGCCGCCGGCGCGCTCATGGCGGTCACTTTATTGCAATCTCAGTTGCCTGTGTCTGAAGCAATTATTTCTCAAGCAATGAATCGGTTAGCCCTGCCCGGTCGTTTTCAAATCCTGCCCGGAGCCATCACCAAAATTTTTGACGTGGCACATAATCCCTTGGGCGTGCAAGTTTTGAGCGACAATTTACGACAACAACCCTGTGCGGGTAAAACTCATGCTGTGGTAGGTATTTTGAAAGACAAGGCGGTGGCGGACATGTTGGCGGGGATTGCCCCACAAATTACGCAATGGTATGTTGCCCCACTGGATACGCCTCGCAGCACGTCGGCGGAGGAATTGGCGGGACAGTTGCGTGCGTTGGGGCAGACCTCGGTGATCATCTGTGATTCGGTGACGACAGCGTATCAACGGGCTTTGCAACAAGCGCAACCACTTGATCGAATTATTGTATTTGGTTCATTTTACACCGTGGCAGCCGCGTTGATGGTGGAAAGTCAATCATCGAAATAGTTTTAAAATTAAGCGTTACGCAGTTCAAACAAAATGTCTGAACCATGATTCACTTGATTTGCAGGATTTTCTTGATTAAAAACAAAATCATGGTTATCCACCAAAATGTCTGAACCATGATTCACTTGATTTGCAGGATTTTCTTGATTAAAAACAAAATCATGGTTATCCCTAAATCCTAAAAATCCCGGTTCAGACAACCACCCTACTGTTTCCATTCCAAAATTAAACCAAACTGTTGCGCCAAGTCTTCATAACGACGTTGGATGTCTTCGGGCGGAAGTTTAAGTTCTTCAGCCGCTTTAGCAATACGAGCGTGGGCAATGATTTCTTTGAGGCTGAGCCCGGGGTATCTTCTTGAAAGCAATTTGAACAACGCGTTTTGTATGATTTTTGCCAATGCACCTAATGCAGCGATTCTTACTCTCTCATTTTTACCTGCTAACGTAGTTAATAGTTTAACTGCTTTAACGATTCCAGTATCAATAGTAACTAGAAACACAAGAGGTGTTATTGCTTTGTTGCTAATGGTAAACTCTTCAAGCTCAAGCAAAGTTGAGATCGCAATACTTACCTCATTCTCTGCCAATTCAGTGGTTTTTTCTTCATTGACTGCTAACCAACCCATTGCCCACACAACCGCCTGATCCCTTGCATTCGATTGATTTAATAACACACTCAGTTTATCCAAGGCAACCGGAACGAGATCAGTGGGAAAATGTCGGCTAAGAGCAATGTTCATAATAGTTAAAGAACTCATTAGGATTTTACTCTCATTCGTGCCATCCAATTGTTCAATCAATTTCTTGATTTCACTGGAAGAATCAGACGATGCAAAGATGATTTCTTCACCCATCATGCCACATAAGCCGCCGGGACTCCAACGCACTTGAGCCTCGCGCTGACAGAACTCTTGAGCTAATTCTCGCTGTAACTTTTCAGCCCACACTGAATGAGCTAGTTCCATTGCCGCCGTGTCTAAACTGGTACGAACTCCTCCTCGCCCATCATTTTCACCCATTTGCTGAACAAACTGTTGTAACACTTGATTTCCTACAGTTTCACTGACATTTGGTTCATCAGCAAGACACAATACAGCCAATACTGAGCGAGGACGGGCTGTTTTTTCTGCATCTTCAGTGTTCAGCGGTGTTAAAATTGCCGTAATTGCTTCGTCAACATCATCATCATTACAACTCGCAATACACAAACGCAGGGCTTCACGCCAATTTTCAGAAATAGCAAATTCTCCCTCAATTTCTTCGAGTTGTCCCGCTAACGGTGCAATTCGCTCTGCCAATCGTTTCGTTTTATCATGTCCCGGAAAATGCCCACGCACCAAGGCTAAACCTGCTAAATATTCCTGAAAAACAATGTGACGAAATTCATATATTGGAACCAGCAAACCATCGCGTTTCACCGTCCCCACTTCTATCAAAATACTGGTACGACGTTGTAAAATCTTCAAAAATTCCTCAGCACTGTGTTTATGCAACGGGCGGATATTGGCATAATTGACGCGCACCTCTTCCAGCAATGCCACAATTTCATCCTCACGCAACCGCTGTTCCCCGCGCCGACACATTTCATACGCCACATACTCCAATTGCGGCAAGGCTTCCCGATCATCCAACGGCTCATCCACCTCAGCGCGCCAATTCAACAATACCTTAATCGCTTCATAATACAAATCTGCCCGCCGCGTCGGTAACTTGCCCACTTTGCGCTTTACCAATGCCAACGTGGTCAACAACATCGGATTGCCAGTCAAACGTTCAATGCGATCACTGCTATGAATTGCCTTGATTAAATCCGCAGTCGCCTGAGCACACCGATCTTTCAATTCCGTAGTTTCACACCAACGGCGCGCAAATTCGTCCTTATCCTCTTTCGACAAATCCGTGACGATGAGATGCTCAAAACTGTGTCCCATTTTAAACGGCATTTCGCGATAACCGACAATGCGCGACGTGATCACCATTGTTACAGCGGGATAACTGACTGCCACCGTTTCCAATTGTTTACAAAATCCGATACGCACCGTGTGATCAGCAATTTCATCTAAACCATCAATCAATAACAACGCCTGACCCGCGTGCAATTGCTGTTTCAGCGCGACTAACAACACTTCAGTATCGTCCACCAATTCCGCTTTTTTCAACGTTTGGCGCAACATGTCATCTAAACCACCGCGCAAACTGTCCGTATCCAACTCACGACAGCGAATTAAAATCGGCAACCAGTCGCGACTTGGCAAGGTTTTCACATCCGGTAATTTAGCAAAATCAACATCTTGTTTCATTTTCAACAAATACGCAGTGACGAGCCAACGAATCAACGTGGTTTTGCCCGCGCCCGGATCGCCCAACACCACGAAATGCGAATTTTGCTGCAACCGTTCGCCCACTGCCACCCGATCCAAATTTTCCTGCTCACCTTTTTCTCGCCCCGCCGCTTGCAACCGTTCAGATTCACGCCGTAATTCCAATTTAATTAAATCTTCTTCAGTCAACGCAGTCATTTCAACGCGCACCCGTAACGGCACATAAAAATTGCGTAACACAAACTTTTGCGTGGCTAAATGGCGATCATCTTCTGGCAAGCTCGCCAAATCCAAAATATCGCAGAATTTCAAAGTCAAATCACGATAGCGAATCAAGGCGTGTTGCAATTGCTCAGGTGTAAACAGTTTACAGGAGAGAATTTTCAACGAAGCCTCTTGTCGCCAATGTGCCAAAGTGGGATTTCGAGCGATGTCGCGTTCAATCAGTGCGAAAAAAGTTTTTTCAAATTCAGTCACTAATTCTGGCTTCGTACCACAGCCGCGCAACGTGGCAATCATTCGTGTTTCTAACGATTTCCGAGCCTGTTCACCCTCTCCGTGTTGTCCCAGCACTAACCATTTTGCTAACTCATTCAAAAATTTGTAATCTTCAAACAATCTCAGCAATGGGGCGTGCTGTTCACCTAATTTCAACGTTTCTTTTGTCTGTTGAATCACCGAATCACTGACCGAAATTAATTCAGCGGTGAACGCGTCCATACTGTGAAATAATTCAACATCTTTGAGATTTTTGGCGCGCGCCAATTTTTCCTGTGCTTTGGCTTGATAAACTGCTAACGCAGCTTCGGAAACAAAACTGATAGATAATTCAACGACATATTGCAAAAGGGCGGGGGCTACGGTCTGAACAATAAAAGTTTCCATAAAAATTTAACTCATTATTTAAGTTAATACAATATCATACTGCTCTTGATTGTAAGACGTTTCTACTTGAAATCGAATCGACCGCCCAATAAATTCCTCCAATTCTGCCACACTGGTTGATTCCTCATCTAACATCAAATCTGTGACATCTCGCGACGCAATGACTAAAAATTGTTGCGTTTCAAATTGCCGCGCTTCACGAATAATTTCACGAAAAATCTCGTAACAAATTGTTTCTATTGTTTTAATCGTACCTCGTCCCCCACACACCGGACAAGATTCGCACAAGACATGTTCCAAACTTTCTCGCGTCCGCTTGCGCGTCATCTGCACCAAGCCGAGCGAAGAAACTTCACTGATATGATTTTTCGCATGATCTTTTTCCAACGATTTTTCTAAAGTGCGTAAAACTTGGCGTTGATGTTCAATATCCAACATATCGATGAAATCAATAATAATGATGCCACCCAAATTGCGGAGGCGTAATTGCCGGGCGATGGCTTGGGCTGCTTCCAAATTTGTTTTAAAAATCGTCTCTTCCAAGTTACGACTGCCGATAAATGCGCCGGTATTGACATCAATCGTGGTCATTGCTTCTGTTTGATCGATGACGAGATAACCGCCTGATTTTAATTGAACTTTGCGCTCCAATGCCTTGGTAATTTCATCTTCGATGCCATAGAGGTCAAAAATTGGGCGTTCACCCCGATAATATTCAATTTGCGTCGCTAAATCGGGCACAAACTTGGTCGCGAATTCCAAAATGTCTTTATAGGTTTCACGAGAATCAATGCGTACTTTTTCCACACTGGTGCCCATTAAATCGCGCACGGTGCGAATGACCAGTGAAAAATCCTCATACGCTAACGAACTGGGCGACATCATTCTGTTTTTATTGAGAATATCTTTCCACAATCGACATAAAAAATCCATATCAGCGCGGATCATGTCCTCAGTTGCACCCTCTGCCGCAGTACGGATAATAAAACCGTAATTATCGCAAAGTTCTGCATCTTTTCGTACCACCGGGGGAATCGCTTGCATCATCAGGGTTTCTGAATCGTTAATTGTTTTTTCGACCAGTGGCTGTTCTGCAATCCCCATCTGACGTAAAACTATATCTTTCAATCGTTTACGCTCAGATTCTTTTTCAATCCGGGTCGAAATTCCCACCGTGTTCAGTGAGTAGGGTAACAGCACCACGTAACGCGAAGGAATTGTGATTTGCGTGGTCAGTCGCGCCCCCTTTGTTCCCAGCGGGTCTTTAATGACTTGCACTAACAGCGTTTGCCCTTCATGCACTAACTCATTGATTGAAATCTCAGATTTGTTGCGTTCGCGTTCGCCGTTGTTGGGGGGCAGAATATCAGAGGCGTGCAAAAATGCGGCGCGTTCTAGCCCAATATCCACAAATGCTGCTTGCATTCCCGGCAACACGCGACACACTTTCCCTTTGTAAATGTTGCTGACCAAGCCACGCTTATTGGTGCGTTCAATCAAAACTTCTTGTAAAACACCATTTTCCACCATTGCGACGCGAGTTTCACGGGGGGTTACATTAATTAAAATCTCTTCACTCATGCAGTTTAATCGACTCATTCCCTAAGATGTGATTTGATAAATCGTTTTTGTTGCAAAAATTTATTTAAAAACATTGGATTGGGAAATTTTGTTGGTCTGATTCAGATAAAATATTTTTAACCACTAAACCATATTCCATGCGGTAATAAATTGTTCCAAATATTGATGTAGGTTTTGGAGCTAAAGAAAACCCGTTCAAATCCATCTGAACTAGGAGTGAATATAAAAATCAACAAGGTCGCGCCTGCCATGTATCCCGAAGTTTTGAGGTTGCTATAGTCATGAGTTTTTAATGCCGTTCCTAACGAGCGTTTGATGCGTCGATTGAGTAAATCTACGCTATACAGTTCGTCGAGGCATAAATGTACGATAAAGCCGAAAAATACAAAAAATCCAATTGTCCAAGATAAAAATTTTGTGAAATCAAAAATATGGTAACAAAGCGCGGTGGTAAAGAACCAAAAAAACAGTCCGGCAATGATGGAGTGAAAAATTCCGCGATGTACCGTGAGATTTTTAAAAACTTCAAATGCAACATGGCGTACCAACGCGTAACCAATTATCCATATAATCCACAATTCGATAATTGAGAAATGGGGTGCTTTGACAAACATGACCATAAATCCAAAAATGATGGCTAGGGTGCTAAACATTAATTTGACGGGAATTGATTTGTCTGAATCAATGTCTGGTAACATGCCGCCCATCGTGCCAACTAGGGATAAAATCACGACATCTTGCGGTTTGACAATTTGCGCGCCCAAAAACGCGGTTGCTAATGCACCACTGGCGACCGCGGCAACCGTCAGGTGAGTATTGAAATTAGCCATGTTATCTCCTTGATAATACTGATTTTACATTGAGTTGAGTCTGCGAGCGAGCCGCGTGAGGTTGTTCAATGAGTGGCTTGAATTTTGTGTGGATGATGAGATACTTGATTGAATCAACTGCTTTTTAGGCAGACGCGCTACCGCTGGGCAAGTCTTTGTGCCAATTTCCTTGTCGATAATATTCTAAAGGTTGATATTGGGTTTTGTAATTCATTTTGTGACATTCTTTAATCCAATAGCCGAGATAAACCCATGTTTTACCTAGACGTTTGGCTTCTTCAATTTCCCATAAAATTGCAAAAACGCCTAAGCTGCGTTCGGCATAATCTGGATTAAAAAAGGTATAAACCGCCGAGAGTCCGTGATCAAAAAAGTCAGCGACTGCTACTGCAACTAATTGTTCTTGCAAGCGAAATTCGTAAAAAATGGTGCGCGACCAACTGCTGGTTAAAAAGTGAACAAAACTTTCTGGCGAGGGATGATCCATGCCCCCCCCTTGATGACGCGAGGCGAGATAATATTGATATAGTTCAAAATGTTCTTGTTTAAATGTCGCCTTGGTGGGAGTCACTTGTAAGTCTTGATTTTTTTTCCATGTCCGTTGTTGATTGCGCCGCGGGGTGAAACTTGCCACAGGAAGGCGCACCGGAATACACGCACTACAACTATGGCACTGGGGGCGATATAAATGTTCGCCACTGCGCCGGAATCCATGTTGGGAAAGTGTGCTATAAATCTTTGAATCTTTACGAAAAAGTGGATCAATAAATACCGTCGTCGCTTCCCGTTCGGGCAAATAACTGCATTCATGGGGCGGCGTTGCGTACATACTAAACTGTGGATTTTGATCAATGATGACTGTTTTCATAAAACACCTGTTCTGCAAATGTCCACTCGCCTTGATAGCCAGACGCATCACATAGTTTTAAAAGATTTTTAAACTTGGCACGCGGAATTTCTACCGCCCCAAAGCGCGCTAAATGGTCAGTATATACTTGACAATCAATGAGTTCGTAGCCCCAGAGAATTAATTGTCTGACTAAACAAACAAAAGCAATTTTTGAGGCATCTGCCTTCTGAGTAAACATGGATTCGCCAAAGAAGATTTTGCCTAGGGCGACTCCGTATAGACCGCCGACTAACTGATCATCATACCAAGCTTCGACTGAATGGGCAAATTTACGTTCGTGCAGCAAGCAGTAGGCATTGAGCATTTCATCGGTAATCCATGTGCCTTCTTGGTGACGACGGGGTGCGGCGCAGGATTCGAGAACTTGGCGAAAATTTTGGTCAAAGGTGATGGTAAATGAATGTTTACGCAGTGTTTTACGCAAACTTCGGGCAATTTGTAGATGTTCGGGGAATAATACCATGCGTTGACTGGGTGACCACCATAAAATCGGTTGATCGTCGCTGTACCATGGAAAAATACCTTTGCGATAGGCAATCATGAGGCGTTCGGGAGACAAATCACCACCAATCGCGAGTAAACCGTCGGGGTGCGTGAGGGCGCGTTCAATCGGAGGAAACGCATAAGGGCTTGAATTTCTTGGAATCCAATAAGGACGACGCATGGTCTTGTTCTGGCTGAAGAGTGGACGGGACTGAAATTATATGGGTAATGATAAGGGAGATGATCCGCTATCACTCACCCCTTAAATTATAGAAGGAATATGGCTGAAATGCAACAATTGAACATCAATTATTTGTAAAATAATGGAAATTGAACAGAATATCATTTAGAATCTCTGATAACAAATAACTCCTCATTCGATCATGAAAGGAGGAGTCATTTGTTCAATTCGGCTGAAATCAGGAAGCTGAGTAGTAGGAAATAATTTGTTCTACTTCATCTTTGGAACCTAAAATCACGGGTACTCGTTGATGTAATCCGGTAGGTTGCACTTCCATAATCCGTTGTCTGCCTGTGCTACTTGCCCCGCCGGCTTGTTCTACGATAAAAGACATAGGATTTGCTTCATACATCAATCGTAATCTGCCACCTTGCGCTAGATTTTTGCTGTCCAGTGGATACATAAATACGCCGCCGCGCGTCAAAATCCGATGTACTTCTGCCACCATTGACGCAATCCAACGCATATTGAAATCTCGTCCCCGTGTCCCTGTTTTGCCCGCTAAACATTCTTCGACGTAACGCGTGATCGCTGGTTCCCAAAAACGCATGTTCGACATGTTAATGGCAAATTCGTTGGTTGTTTCAGGAATCCGCATTTTAGGATGAGTCAAAATAAATTCGCCAATATTTTGATCCAGTGTAAAGCCATTGACCCCGTTACCCGTTGTCAGCACCATGACGGTTGAAGGTCCATAAAGGGCGTAACCGGCGCAGATTTGTTGGGTACCGGGTTGAAGAAAATCTTGTAAGGTCGGTTTATCCACGCCGGGCGGACAGCGTAAAATGGAAAAAATCGTGCCTACTGAAACATTGACATCCGAGTTTGAAGAACCATCCAACGGGTCAAACGTCATCAAATATTTACCGCGTGGATAGCCTGCTGGAATTTCATAAATATCATCCATTTCCTCTGAAGCCATGGCTGCCAAATGCCCCGCCCAATCGTTGGAATGTAGGAAGACATCATTTGAGATAACATCAAGTTTTTTCTGCGTTTCTCCTTGCACATTTTCACTCTCCAAACTGCCCAATACGCCAATTAACGCACCATGATTGACGTAGTTAGAAATCACTTTACAGGCAGTGACAATATCGTTGAGTAAGGATGTAAAATCCCCAGTCGCGCCGGTGACATGGCGTTGTTCTTCAATCAGGAATTGAGTAATTGTGGTGCGGTGATTGTGCATCGAAGTCTCCTCTGGTGTATGGTAGTTATCTGTTACATTTCTGCTGAAC
>DYNO01000088.1:0-10208 GCA_020721025.1 Thiomargarita sp.
CCAAAGTTTTGAAGAAAAGTAGCTTGTTGGCGTATTTGGTGAACATGACGTTGCGAATTGCAGAAATTCATCGCGTGTTGAAACCAACGGGCAGTTTTTATTTGCATTGTGACCCGACTTCAAGTCATTATTTAAAATTAGTTTTAGACGCAGTTTTTTGTGCTCAAGGTGGTGATTTTAGAAATGAAATTGTTTGGTGTTACAGTGGAGGTGGACGTTCGCATACGGATTTTGCCCACAAACATGACTGTATTTTTCGATATGCAAAGGGTGCAAAAGTTACATTTAATGCCGATGAAGTTCGTGTGGCTTACAATTTAGACCCCGCTAAATACGCTACACCCAAGGGCTGGGGAAGTCATCGTGGTTGTGAAAAAAGTTATTCGCCACATCCTGTTGGTAAGATACCTGAAGATTGGTGGCAAATTTCTCCGATTAATTCTCAATCAAAAGAAAGACTTGGCTATCCAACGCAAAAACCTGAAGCCCTGTTAGAACGAATTATTAAAGCCAGTTCAAATGAGGGTGACGTTATTTTAGACGCTTATTGTGGTTGTGGTACAACGGTCGCGGTGGCGGAAAAATTAAAGCGGCAATGGATTGGAATTGACATCACGTATCAAAGTATTGCGTTGATTCTCAAACGGTTAGAAGATCAGCAGGCAAATCTTGAGAATATTGAAATCAATGGCGTACCCAAAGATTTTGACAGTGCGGTTGCGCTTGCGAATAAAACGGATGATCGCACTCGCAAAGAGTTTGAAAAATGGGCAATTTTGACCTATTCAAAAAACCGCGCCATGATTCACGAGAAAAAAGGCGGTGATGCTGGCGGTGATGGCATTGCGTATATTACAGACCGAGTGCAAGGTAAATTGGAGAATCGTAAAATTCTATTTAGCGTGAAATCGAGTAAAACATTGTCACCGGCGGTAATTCGCGAATTGAACGGCACAATTGAGCGGGAAAATGCAGCGGGTGGTGTGTTGCTGACGTTGTACCCAATGCCAAACTTAGTCAAAGAAAGTAAACAATATGGTCTGTATCACAACAATTTCAACGACAGCGATTATCCAAAAATTCAAGTCATAAGCGTTGACGATATTTTTGATGGGCAGCGGCTTGAATTACCCAATGTTGCCAAAGTATTAAAAGATGCTGAACAACATGTTGAACAAATTAAATTTTTTTAAAAAAAATAGGTCACTCAATTATGATACACCGGTGGTGACCAATTCACAATCGTCTGTGCCACTTTCAAAAAAATGGAACGTAGGAAGTCTTTGAATGAAAACACGTTCGTTACAATACACTCTTATCATAGGCATGTTAATAAATTCCAATGTTCATGCTGAGTTACCGACAAGTATGTTTGGTATGACAGGAATGTTGGGCATGACAGGGATGTCTGGAATGGCAGGCATGTCGAATATGGCGATGGGAACAGTTTCAAGCTCGCCCATTGTGGAATTGATCGCGGGCAATCTGCGCAACACGCGGGGCTGGTATGAGCAGCGTTCGAGTGGTCAATTGATTTTATACCCTATTTTTCCATTGCAACCGGTGCTTCCTATGCTGCCTCCGTCGCCCACATCAAGCATGATCACCATGTCTAATCTGGGAATGGCAATGGCTGCCGGGATGTCGCCGCCGCGTGGATATGCGTTTATCACTTCACAAGGTTGGTACACAATTGATATTAATGGCGTATTGGCACTGCATCCAACGTCTGCTTCTATCAGTGCTGTTCCGCCCCCCGCTGCAAAATCGGCTGAAACTTCTCAAACGACAAACATGGATGGAATGACAAGCATGATGGGCGCACCTTAAAAAAAAGGCGAAAAACTGGTAACGGTGGCGAATTTGGCTTAAATCATTGTTAAAATATCTTTGCTTATCTTGGTTGATGACTGTTGAATTACTGACCCAAATGCACCACGACAGTACGCATTCCACCGCGCCGCCGATGTTCCCACAAATAAATTCCTTGCCATGTTCCCAATGTCAACCGATTGTTTAAAATAGGAATTGACAAACTGGTGGCGGTCAGCGCAGATTTAATGTGGGCGGGCATGTCGTCAGCACCTTCCATCGTGTGGGTGTATAAACTGTCGCCTTCTGGAACTAACCGCTTGAACCAATTGTTTAAATCTGTTCGCACG
Organism: Thiomargarita sp.; assembly: GCA_020721025.1. Classification (GTDB taxonomy): domain Bacteria; phylum Pseudomonadota; class Gammaproteobacteria; order Beggiatoales; family Beggiatoaceae; genus DYNO01. The sequence continues at coordinate 2,163 of DYNO01000088.1, forward strand.
TCAGGATCGGCATTTTCTTGAATCAACAAACTGGCAGAAGTGTGTTGCACAAATAAGGTGCATAATCCTTCGGAAATATGACTTTCTTGCACCAAAACTTGCACTTGTGCGGTGAATTCAAATAAACCTTGTTGTGGCGCGCGGAGTTGTAACTGTTTGACAGACATAATGTTATTTTTAACTAAAGTGAAACAGCGAGGAAGATTGAAATACCACAACGACTTAGCACATCCAATTTGAAGTTCTGAATGCGCTAAAACGTTTTTCTCAGGCTACGAATTTTTTCGCTTACTTATCAACTGCTTTCATGCTTAAACGAATACGACCTTGTTTGTCAATGTCTAACACTTTGACTCGAACCACATCGCCTTCCTTCAATTTATCGCTGACTTTTTCCACCCGCTCATCAGAAATTTGCGAAATGTGAACCAGACCGTCGCGCCCCGGCATGATGGTCACAAATGCGCCAAAATCCATGAGTTTCACGACCTTACCTTCGTAAGTGGTGCCCACTTCGACATCGGAAGTAATCAATTCAATCCGGCGACGTGCTTCTTGTCCTGCGGAAAATTCGGTCGAAGCGATTTTGACCAAGCCATCATCACTGATATCAATCGTGGTATGCGTTTCTTCGGTAATGGAACGAATGGTTGCCCCACCCTTGCCGATAACCTCGCGGATTTTCTCAGGTTTGATGTAAAATGAGACAATACGCGGCGCATGTTGCGACATTTCCCCACGCGGCACCGCAATGGATTGTTCCATGATCGATAAGATGTGCATCCGTCCATCATGGGCTTGTGCCAAGGCAGTTTGCATGATTTCTGGTGTAATCCCGTCGATTTTAATATCCATTTGTAGCGCAGTCACTCCTTTGGAAGTCCCCGCCACTTTAAAGTCCATATCGCCGAGATGATCTTCGTCACCCATGATGTCCGTCAACACCACGTAATTGTCGCCTTCCTTGATCAAGCCCATCGCAATACCCGCTACAGGGGCTTTAATCGGTACTGCCGCGTCCATGAGGGCTAAACTGGTGCCGCACACACTCGCCATCGAACTTGAGCCATTGGATTCCGTGATTTCAGACACAATGCGAATAGAATAGGGAAATTCTTGCAACGTTGGCATCACTGCTTGTACGCCGCGCCGTGCCAACCGTCCATGTCCAATTTCCCGCCGCTTCGGACTGCCCACTCGCCCAATTTCGCCCACGCTGTAGGGAGGAAAATTGTAGTGCAGCATGAAGTTGTCTTTAAATTCACCGCCTAACGCATCAATCAATTGTGCATCGCGTTCCGTACCCAACGTTGTCACCACAAGGGCTTGCGTTTCACCACGAGTAAACAGGGCTGAACCGTGGGCGCGGGGTAACACTCCGGTGCGAATGGTGATCGGACGTACTGTGCGTTGATCCCGACCGTCAATTCGTGGTTGTTTGGCTAAAATCGAACCGCGCACAATATTGGCTTCTAAATGCTCGAATTCACTGACAATTTGATCTTTCGTCCATTGCGCAGTATCGCCGGCAGTGAGTTTTTCGACCGCTTCATTGCGAATGATTTCCACTTGATCACGGCGCGCCAATTTGTCACGCACTTGATAGGCTTCACGCAACCGAGTTTCTGCCAACGTTTTCAATTGCGTAATCAGCGTTTCATCCTTCGCCGGTACAGTCCACTTGAATGGCGCGGGATTGACTTGTTTGGCGAGATCGTCAATGGCATCTAAAACCACTTGCATTTGTTGATGTCCGAACAATACTGCGCCCAGCATCACTTCTTCAGATAATTCCTTGGCTTGCGATTCCACCATCAACACCGCCGTCCGCGTACCCGCCACCACTAAATCTAATGCGGACTGATCCAATTGTTGCGCGGAAGGGCTAAGTACATATTTATTATCAATATAACCGACTCGTGCCGCGCCAAGGGGCCCGTTGAATGGCAATCCGGAAATCGCCAATGCCGCCGCCGCGCCAATCATTGCCGGGACTGCCGCATCCACATCGGGATTTAACGACATCAGGGTGGCAATAATTTGAACTTCGTTGGTAAAACCTTCGGGAAACAACGGACGGATCGGACGGTCGATAAGGCGCGAGGTGAGAATTTCTTCTTCAGATGCCCGTCCTTCACGCTTAAAGAAACTGGCAGGAATGCGACCTGCGGCATAGCTACGTTCTTGATAATCGACGGTCAGCGGGAAAAAATCGCCACCGGCTGCTTCCTTGCTGCCCACCACCGTCACTAAAACAACGATATCTTCCATGCTTACCATGACCGCACCGGAGGCTTGACGTGCGATTTCACCCGTGCTTAAGGTCACTTTGTGTTGACCATATTGAAACGTTTTTGTATATGGAGCCATTTATCTTTACCAATACTTGTTAATTAACAACAGCTTATCTCTTGCTAATTAATGCACACTTGCAAAACCCAAGTGGGGGTGTTACCAATGCACGAAGGAAAATTCCCCGTGCGCCATTTACCGATTTTTAGACATTTCCAACCATTGCTTGACTCGATTGTCACCTAGATCAAGGCGGGAACGAGTCAATTTTAAACTTTTTAGTGACGCAAATTCAAGCGATCAATCAGTGTCCGATAGCATTGAATATCTTCACGTTTCAAATAATCCAGCAAACTGCGGCGTTGGTTGACCATGCTAATTAAGCCGCGGCGAGAATGTCCATCCTTGGGATGACTTTTGAAATGCGATGATAACGCGTTGATATTGGTGGTTAATAACGCGACTTGTACTTCAGTCGAACCGGTATCATTGGGGGAATGTTGGTAATCTTTGACAACTTGTTGCTTAACTACGTTGGTTAACATTAAAACTCCTCGACTTGAAATAGGTAAAAACAAGAGAACGTGTTATTTTAGCTGAAAATGGCTTTACAGTGGCTTTTATGCAAAATTGTTTGAAGATGGATGTTAAGATTTTCTACAGTAGCTATTCAATTTTCTTACAATTGTTTAATTATTATAGCTGAGTTGCTGTCACATTTCTGTTAGGATGTGTGATCAAATGAGAAAGTAGCGATAACTGATAGAATAACTAAAAATAATCGCATCAGCAGGAGGAAGAAAAAATGAACAGACCGCGTCACCGGTTCAAATTTGATGAGTTCAACGATTTGTATCCGCTATTGATTGTCAATCGGGGAACAATTTTTCATCAAGATGATACAAAGCAATGAGTTAAAAATCATCACTCGTGACGCTGGAGCGTCTGGGCTGCATTCTAACGCGGAACATTGGAACGAGGAACTATTTGTTTTATTTAATAAAAATCTATCGCATCGTCCTGTGTCACAATTCCTTAAGTCAATGGCTTTGACGCGGCGCATGGGAACAAGTCTGGAATTTAAATTTGAACTGCGTAACTCCTATAGCTGTTAATTTTACTAAAGAGATTTGATATAGATGGCTATTAATTTGATGAATTTATGGAATTTTCACGGCGGGTTGCATTTGGATGGTAAAAAAAATCTGTCGAATGAACCTACGATTACCCAAGCCAAAATCCCACCCTATTTAGTGCTGCCCTTGTTGCAACATTTTGGTGAACCGACCGAGGCGATTGTGCGTGTGGGTGACAAGGTGTTGAAAGGACAGCCGATTTCGCAATGTCAGGGCGGCAAAGATTGTCAATTGATCGTAAGTTCCCCCATTCATGCACCGACATCAGGTACCGTTGTTGCGATTGAACCGCGTGAAGTGCCGCATCCTTCGGGATTAACCGCGCCGTGCATTGTGATAGAAACGGACGGCGAAGATACGTGGACAACACTACAGCCCTTGCTTGATTATGCGATATGTGATCCGGCGGAAGTGCGAAAACACATTGCACAAGCGGGTTTGGTGGGATTGGGCGGAGCGGGGTTTCCATCGCATTTGAAACTGAAACCTCAAGGAATTGATACATTAATCGTCAACGGCGCGGAGTGTGAACCGTACATTACTTGCGATGATCGGTTGATGCGAGAAAAACCTCATGACATCATCAGTGGCGCAGAAATTCTGATGTATGTTTTGGGTGGGGCGCAACGTTGCATCATTGCCGTCGAAGATAATAAAGCCGAAGCCTATCAAGCCTTATTAGAAGCATGTCGTTTGACCAATCGTTTGCAATCCGATGATCAGCAAGGAAAAATAGAAGTGGTCAAAGTGCCAACCTTGTATCCCACCGGGGGAGAACGGCAACTCATTCGGATTTTGACCGGTTTAGAAATTGGACGAGCGGTCTTGCCGGCACAACGCGGAATTGTCGTGCATAATGTCGAAACCGTGCGCGCAGTGCATCAGGCGGTAATTGAGGGCAGACCGTTGATTTCTCGTGTGATTACGGTGACTGGAACGGGGGTAGAAACTCCACGCAATTTTGAAGTGATGTTGGGTACGTCGATAAAAAATCTTATCGATCAATGTGGACGCAAGCCGTTGATTCGTCGATTGGTGGTGGGCGGTCCGATGATGGGATTTACCCTGCCCCACGATGGAATGCCGGTGATTAAAACAACCAATTGTTTGATGATTTCCACCCAAGAAGAAATTCAAGCCCTGCCTGCGCCCACGCCGTGTATTCGTTGTGGTGCTTGTGAAAAAACGTGTCCTGTCAATTTGTTACCGCAACAGCTTTATTGGCACGCGAAGGCGAAAGATTTTAAACGGGTGCAAGCCCACCATCTATTTGACTGTATTGAATGTGGATGTTGTGCGTATGTGTGTCCAAGTCATATTCCCTTAGTCAGCTATTATCGTTATGCCAAAGCAGAAATTCGTGCCACCGAACGGGAGCGTAAACAAGCAGAGATGGCGAAACAACGTCATGAATTTAAAACATTCCGGATTCAGCGCGAGAAAACTGAAAAAGCTGCCAAACATCAACAAAAACGGGTTGAAATTGAGACGCAGGGGGCAGTTGCGATAGATGCCGCAGTGGATCGGGCGCAAGCAAGCGAAGCAATTTGATAATGATTTGACTGCGTGATACTTTTTCATCGCTATCTCTAAAATCATTTAGCGGACTGCATCACTCAACCATTTAAAATAAGCTAACTTCATGAATCTCTATCGTCATACGCGATTTTTACTCAGCGCGCCAGAATTAAAGTATTTGCCTGAAGACAGCGGCTATGAAATCGCGTTCGCGGGGCGGTCTAATTCTGGAAAATCGAGTGCAATCAATACCATTGTCGAACAAAAATCGCTAGCACGCACCAGTAAAACTCCCGGACGTACTCAGCAATTGGTTTTATTCAGTTTGGATGAACAACGTCGTTTGGTGGATTTGCCGGGCTACGGTTACGCCAAAGTGCCGCTTTCAGTGAAATTACATTGGCAAAAAACGTTAGGACAATATTTACAAACGCGTCGTTGTTTATGTGGTTTAGTTTTGATGATGGATATTCGCCACCCGCTGACTGAATTTGATCAGCAAATGTTGCTATGGTGCGAGAATATGAAAATGCCGGTGCATATTTTATTAACAAAATCAGATAAATTCAGTTATGGCAAGGGCATGACTATTTTAGCTGAAGTGAAACAACAGGTGGCACGATTTACCAATCCGATCAGTATTCAACGCTTTTCTTCCCTGAATCGCGAAGGCGTTGATGAAGTAAAATTTTTTCTAAATCAAAGATTTGAACTCGATCCTCAACAACAATGAGGATTGCAGACTCAATTTAGCAACGATGGTACGTGATGTGCTTTCAAGATGTTAAAATGGCGAATGTTTCACCGGATCTCATTCCCAACTGCTTGCATCTTTGGCAGCGAGTGACGTGAAATCAACATTGAAATTCTCTTTAAGCATATTTGATGTTAAAATATTAACGTAGCTTTCGAGTCTAAGAAGAGCTTTAAGTTATATACATATTCATGTTAGCGATATGCTTCGGTACCATGCAACCAAACTTGTCTTTATCGCAAGTCAATTGAACGGTTGTTTAATCACCATGATGTTGCACATCAATTAATCTAGGTCAATATAAAAAGTGCTTATTATCTGAATGTTAGGAAAATACCTCACGCAATTTTCAATGATAGTAAGTACCCAGTCTAAGAGTGAATGAAACATTGAGTGCTGAACCGAGTTTTGAAGGCATTAAAGTCGTTGTGATAGACGATAGTAAAACCATTCGTCGCACTGCTGAAACGCTCCTCAAAAAGGCAGGTTGTGAAGTAATTACGGCAACAGACGGATTTGAATCCCTGTCTAAAGTCATGGAGTGTCAGCCAAATATAATATTCGTTGATATCATGATGCCGCGTCTCGATGGCTACCAAACCTGTGCATTAATTAAAAATAATCAGGTGTTTAAAAAAATTCCTATCGTGATGCTGTCGAGTAAGGACGGCTTGTTTGAGCGTGCCCGCAGCAGGATTGTTGGTGCAGAACACTACATGACCAAGCCATTTACGCGTGAAGAACTGCTTAACGCGATCAAAATGTTTGTAGTGGATGCGAAAACTGCACCTGCGAAAAATTCATAAAGAAACGGCAGATTTTCACACAGAGATACAGACAGAATAATGACAGACATCGTGTTCTTGGTTGAATTTACAACGCCAGTTTCTAAAACTATATAGAGTTGAAGGCTATGGCTCACATTTTAATAGTAGATGACTCCCCGACAGATTCATATCTCGTCAAGAGCATCTTAGAGAGTCAAGGATATCAGACTTCTGAGGCTTCAAATGGGGAGGAGGGCATTTTGAAAGCTAAAGAAATCAAGCCCAATTTGATTATTATGGACGTAGTGATGCCTGGATTGAATGGGTTTCAGGCAACACGTAAAATTACCAAGGCGGAAGAAACGAAAAGCATCCCCGTAGTGATTTTATCATCCAAAAATATGGAAAGTGACCGCGCTTGGGGGCTCATGCAGGGAGCGAAAGAATTTTTAGTGAAACCTGTGAAACAAGATGAACTGATTGCAGCAGTCAAGCGTTTGCTCGGATGATGCCGAAGAAGCCGGCACGCATTGTCTGTCATGGGAAGGTTAAAAACGGCGAAAATCACAGCGTTTTTAACTTCTCTACTCATAATTGATTTTTGACTCTCTGCATAGAAAGTCTTTGATTTTTACAGATTTCAGTGCGTTGATAAAAATACTTTCACCTGAATTAATGAAGTGATAACGATGACTTGACAGTGCTTATCGATCAAAAAATATCGGTGATTTAAGATAGAAACCTATTATCGTCCTTTTATCTTTTCGCTTCAGATTTTCTATCTAAATTATGGCAAATACCATCGCAGAATCTCCGTTTCAATGGCTGCATGACCTCGAAAAGCGCGCAAGAATGCGGGCTCTGGGATTGCCGCGCGAGGAGAAAATTGAGCAATTTTGGCACGGTATCACGTTTCGTCTCGGTGACGTATTTTTAGTGACAGCACTGACAGATATCCGTGAAATTTTGCCACGTCCTATGGCAATGTCAAAAGTTCCGGGGGCAAAAACTTGGGTTAAGGGTATTGCAAATATCCGCGGCTTATTGCTACCGGTCATTGACCTACTCAGTTGTTTGGAAGGAAATCGGGGCATTCCCTTGACCAATCGCAGCAGAATGTTGGTGATTAATCAATCCGGAGTCTATTCGGGTTTACTGGTAGATGAAGTCTTGGGATTAAAACATTTTCCAGAGCGACTGCGTAATACTGAAAAATCATGTAAAGAAACATGGCTCATTCCCTTTATCCAAGGTTCGTTTGACTACGAAGACCAACACTGGATTATCTTTGATACCAAACTTTTAGCCGAAAATGATAAATTTCTCAAAGCGGCAAGTTAGAAGCGCGAACCTTAAGGAATGTATAACGGGTCAGATTCAGATTCAACGGGTTGTTGATTGACCGCATGGAATACTTCCCTGCAAGTCCTTCTAATCCAATATTCAAATCATCATTGATACAGATTGAGAATTTACGCTGCCAACATGATGAGATGTACCGTGTCACAACGAGAACTTGACATAGTAACGCGGGAATCATTCCTCATCTGAATCGAATTTTCGTCTATATAACAACAGT
>DYNO01000088.1:10308-12695 GCA_020721025.1 Thiomargarita sp.
GTAACGCGGGAATCATTCCTCATCTGAATCGAATTTTCGTCTATATAACAACAGTATATCAAAAACAGTCCAAAAAATATTAACCATTTAATATTATCCAATCTTCTTAAGATAGACTGTGGATGTCAATTGAAGCGCAGTGATCAAAGATTAATGTTTAGTTTACCATGAGTAAACCTCTATCCTCTATTGAAGGTACTGAAATATGAAATTCCTAAAGACCTTAGGTACTGCAAATACATGGTTATATACTCTTATTACCCTCTTGCTGGTATCATTCATTCTCATGGTGACCACCTATTGGATAGTCTCGGTAAATAGGCAACATGATGAAGAATATGCCAGCCATATGACGCAATTGCGAGTGCTGACGCAACAGATGACGCAACAAGCATCCAGTGCAAGTCATGGTAAAGAAGAGGCTTTTAGAAAAATGATTCAAATTCGTAGTGAATTTAATAACATTATCAAAATTCTGGAGAATGGCAACCCAGAGACAGGAATGTTTGCTACACCTGAATCAGCAGTACCTACCCTTAGTGAACTGATACATACTTGGAAAAATTCCGACCGCGGCACCAGCACGCAAATTGACTATCTCTTGGAAAAACCCCGAATCACGGATGGCGCACGCCCGGACGAAAAGAAAAACGATAAAACTGCCCCAAAAAGTGAATCACGTCAACAGATTGTCGTTGCGCTGTATGCTGAATCTGATCTATTGATTCAAACCATGCTCGACCTAATGAACGAGACACAAAAAATCGTCGAACAGATGGTAACCACTCATGCCACACTCATGCAAGTGTATTTGACCTCGCGACAACTCACATTAGCACAACGCATTAGCAATACCATCGAAAAAAGTTTTAAGGGCGAGATTGAAAACAACAAATTCGCAGAAATTGCGCACCAACTAGAAAGCGACATTGCTGTGTTTAGCGATACCCTGAGCAACCTGATGGACGGGGGAGACTCGGTTGAAGCCATCAAAGACCCTATTACTCAAAGTACGTTAAACAAACTAAACGAATCGTTTAAACAACGGCTAGAAAAGATACGCCTGTTTATCGAAAATTTTGAAAAACTCTCGCAAGGTAAGGAAGCTTTCCGAAACATCGGCGACTCCGAAGCTAAATTACTAGAAAATATTGAAAGTTTACGCAACGCCTATCTTAAAACCACCCAAGAACGTTTTATCACCTCGTTGGTTGGAAATATTTTATCCATCATCGTGTTAATCCTCTTGGTTGGCTTGATTGCCCTCATCACCCTCATGAATCGTTGGCAAGAAAGTGATTCAAAACAGCGGCTTGCCGAAATTCAGCGCGCCAATCAACGCAACCAAGAAGCGATTTTACGCCTGCTCAGTGAAATTGCAGACTTGGCAGATGGCGATTTAAGTGTGAATGCCACTGTGACCGAAGACTTTACCGGTGCCATTGCTGATGCGATCAACTACTCCATTGAAGCCATGCGAGAATTGGTCATTCAAATCAACAAAACCGCAGTTCAAGTCGCCACCGCTGCCCAAGGCACGCGTTCCGTTGCCAACCAATTGACGCAAGCCAGCGAACGCCAAGCACAACAAATTGCCAAAGCAGGTCAGGCGATTATTGGGATGGCGAACTCGGTGAAAAAAGTCTCAGCAAATGCGGTAGAATCGGCAGATGTGGCGAAAAAATCAGTGGAAATCGCCAGTCGCGGTGCTAAGGCGGTACAAGACACCATCGCGGGAATGGATACCATTCGAGAACAAATTCAAGAAACTTCTAAACGAATCAAACGGTTGGGTGAAAGTTCGCAAGAAATTGGTGAAATTGTCGGACTGATTGATGACATTGCCGATCAAACCAACATCTTGGCGTTAAATGCAGCGATTCAAGCGGCGATGGCAGGGGAAGCGGGGCGTGGTTTCGCGGTGGTTGCCGATGAAGTGCAACGGTTGGCGGAACGCTCAGGGAATGCGACCAAACAGATTGATGCGTTGGTGAAAACCATTCAAAGCGATACCAATGAAGCGGTTTCTTCAATGGAACAAAGTACCGCCGGTGTGGTTGCTGGGGCAAAAATTGCCGAACGGGCAGGTGAAGCGTTGACGGAAATTGAAAAAGTTTCGGTGCAATTAGCGGGACAAATTGAAAACATTTCACAAACTTCACGCACGCAAGCAGCGGTGGCTTCTAACATTTCTGGCACCATGACCATCATTCAAGAAATTACCATGCAAACCTCGCAGGGTACCAATGAAACCGCAGCGGCGATTGAACGACTGGCGAAATTGGCGAATGACCTCAAGACTTCTGTAACTGGTTTCAAATTACCCGATGACGTACAGCAAGAAATCACCGCGTTGAGCAACGCGTTGACCGAGAAAAATCGTTAAT
>DYNO01000278.1 GCA_020721025.1 Thiomargarita sp.
TATTCATAACTGAATAACATTTGTTTTCCTACAAATGATTTAAGATCACTATATATTCACCCCTATATTATATCCATTTGCTCTCAACTGCGTAACTCCTAGGAAGATTAAATCCCAATCTCACTAAAACGCGTGGGTAACAGGACGGTAAATATCGCACCGGGTGGTTGAGTGGTGTTCAACGCTTTGACTTGTCCGCCATGATAACCGACAATTAAACGAACAATATACAATCCCAAGCCTAAATGCGGCTCTTTTTGGGGAACAGATTGTGAACGCAATGAGACCATCGACTCGAATAAACGTTCGGTCATTCCCGTAGGTAACAAAGTACCTCGATTGCTCACTGAGAGGCGAATTGTTTGTTTTTCCTGAGATAATTGAATGAGGATCGGCGTATTTGGTTCGGCAAAATCGACTGCATTGGCAATTAATTTATCCAACATCTGCGCAATTAAATCGGGCGCGCCATCCAGCACAATCGAACGGATACTCATTTCCACTTCAAATCGTTGGCGTGGATAGGCGAGACGATAGCCTTCAAGACAACTGGTTACCAATTTAGTCAAATTAAATAACTCCCGTTCCGCAGTTTGCAAGGCTTGTTCTAAGCGAGTTGCTTCACTCAACCGGGTGAAAATGGTATTGAGCCGATTAATCCCATCCTTGGCGCGCTCAATATAAATCAATGATTCTTCCGGTAAAGATTCTTGTTCTAAATTTTCGAGCGAGGAACGGACGACGGCTATTGGCGTGCGTAATTCGTGGGACAAGCGACTCGCCATACTTTCCAAATAGATGTTATATTGCTGCAATTTTTCTAAAATGGTGGAAAAGCTGTGCGATAAGTCGCCAATTTCGTCATTCGTACTTGAACCAATCACGGTGGTGCGCACCCGTCCATTCATGTCAATCGCGGTTTCTGCCTGATTTCGCAATCGTCGCAGCCGTACTGAAATATGATTGGCAAACACGAGGAGCAACAAGGTGACTACGCCGAAGATAATCAAGGTTTTATTGAACAAATTCGCTATTGCTTGACGTTGCACCGTTTGAATATTATTACTGGTTTCTTCAACAATCACCGCCCCTTGCACTTGATTGTTGACCAACACCGGATGCGCCGCCGATACAATCACTGCCCTTTCATCGGAAGTCGAACGCCAGCGGACACTTTCATCGCCATTCAGCGTATAAACCACTTGTTCCCCTTCCAAACGAAATGCGTAAGCCTGTTCATCTTTAAAATTTTCAGATACCGGCGGCAGCAGTAAACTGTAGAGAAAATTTAAGGGATGATAGGGAAATTCTCGATGTAAATCGCCATGTTGTGCCAATACCCGCCGTTGTTTATCGACCACCCACACGCGCCGTCCGGGGGTATGACCGAGGGAACGAATGATTTGTTCAATTTCTGGGGAGGGAATGAAAATATTTCCAACGGTATCAATGTTATGAATCGCTGACGTGCCCATTAAGGTTTTCACATCGCGCCGATTGGGATTATCCACATCAGCAATCGCGAAACCTAATTTTTCTCCCACCATATTCAACGGGATACGCAGTTCTAATAAATAGCCGCCCTTGGTCGCTTCCCACACGCCTTGAATCCGAGTCTCCAACTGAGGCGGGAAAGATTTGGTATAACTTTGTACCTTATAAGCACTTACCCAGCCCGGCACATTCGGCGCGATGATGTAACGATACACTTGTCCATCGGGTTCTTTCATGACAATTTGAACGTGATCATTGCGGTCGGGATACAAACTGGTGGAATCGCGGTAAATAATCATATCATCGGTAACGATAAAGAGGGCATACAAATAGCCGCGATATTTTACAATCAAATGCTTGAATGACAAAGATTCTTTTGTGTAATTGCCCTGATCTCGTAAAATATCTTTTTCGCCATAGACGCGCGCCTTGTCTAAATATTCTTGCCAATCATCCAATTTTCCATCCAAACGAATTGGAGTTTTGAGTGAATAGGTCATCAATGCCGAATCATCCCGCACCGTATCAGCAAGATTGCGACTGAATAGGGAAGGACGATCATTGAGCACACTGGCAATGGCGCGGGCGGTATCCATCAGTGAAGTTTCTAAATTGTCTCGTAAATATTTCTCCATCTCACGCACATATTCGTAGCCCACATAAGGAATGCTGAATAAGGTGAGCGAGAGTAAGAGAACTTTGCTGCGAATGGTGAGTGTGAACATGAAGAAACTATTTTTAAGTTGGGAAGGAATGAAGTGTTCCTAGGAGTCATGACGTGATTGTGCTGCATTTCTTCAAACAATACTTCGGAGAGATTTGAGCAGGAGTTAGGGTAAGATAGAGTGAAAACCTAGGGCGTGTCGTCAAATAAGTTGAGCAGGCAATCTGTTAGGATAGCAAGATGATAAGACTGTCAGGATAGCAAGATGATAAGATTGTCAGGATAACACGAAATTAAGAAAAGGGGGCAAAAGAAATGAGCCAAAAATGCCACCTTCGAGTAGAAATGTCCGGGCAAAAGCCGCAGCGAAAATTATTTATCCCGATGGTTCTTCACAAAAGTTGTATCCGGTAGTATTATCTTCCGATCTTTTGGTTGAAGAAGCCAAGAAAATCACGGGAGTCGAAAAGATAATTTTCCGCATGGATGGGACATTTGCAGTCACCTATCAAGGTACGCAATTGTTGTTGATTCCAGAATTTGACACCCAAGTGCAACCGATTCCCGCCGGGCAAAAAGTTGAACCGAGTTTGACATTGCAGCCGGATGGGAGATTGTTGTATCAAGTGCCCTATTTAGACCAACTGTTCAGCACACACTTGAATGTCACTGAAGCTCCCGCGCCTTAAGATATTCCTCGCCAATTTATAGCTCGTAGCTCGTAGGGTGTATAAGCAAAGCGTCATACACCTTTGAGTTTCAAACAGTTGTGGTGCATGACACTGCGTTTATGCACCCTACACTTGCTTTGGATTTTATGATAAACTTGTTTATAGTCAAACTGCGATACCGAAACGATAAGTTCAACTAAAATAATCAGTAGTTAGGTGTCCGCACAGAATTCTAAGCCCGGTCGTTAGGAGATTTATCATGAACACTCATCTTTTTACTATTTCTATGTCACGCTACGCAGTCATTTGGTTGCTTGTGCTCTGCACATTCTCAGTTCATGCAGAAACTATCAGCACCATCGCCGGGACTGGCACACAAGGTTTTAGTGGCGACGGCGGGGCGGCTACCAGTGCCCAACTTTACAACCCC
>DYNO01000279.1 GCA_020721025.1 Thiomargarita sp.
TCTGCATTTGTTGGGACGGTAGATCAGCAATGTTCAACCGTGTTCAGCAGAAATGAAACAGGAACAGTATCGTGGCTATTTCACAAGAAACTATCCAGCAGTTCATTGAATTTATTAAGTTAAAAGTGTTTGACGATGGCTATATTGACCGTCAAGAAGAGAAAGCCATTCTCGAAGAAGGGGTCAAGCGGGGCATCGGGGTCGAGTCTGGAATCGCCGTCATTCACCAAGTTTGTATTGATCATGGCTATGCGTTGGAAAGAATGATTGATGAGCGCGCCAAAGAAGTGCTACATCGCTTCGCCAACGATGGGCAGGTGGATAAGAAGGAATTTGATGATGCAGTCGCGCTGTACAAATCTGATTGCAAGGGCAAGGTCAAAGAAGATGACATCCGTAAGCGTCTGAAACAAATCATGTTGGACAACGAATGGAAGGCGAAGGAAGGTGGCTTTTTCGGCACAAAATGGTTTTCTGCTATCTAAACCTAACCTACGGTAACTGTTATGGCTATTTCTTCGGAAAGTCACAAACAATTCGTTGAGTTTATCAAGCTGCAAGTCTTTGATGATGGTTATATTGATCGTCAGGAAGAAAAAGTAATTCTTGAAAAAGGAATTAACTTAGGAATCTCTGTAGATTCTGGATTAGCGATCATCAATCAAGTGGCTACCTCGAATGGCTACGTTGTAGAACGGTTGGTAAATGAGCGTTCGCGGCAGATTTTGAATCAATTTGCCAGCAACGACGGAAAAATCGACAAAAAGGAATTCGATGACGCGGTGGCGTTTTATCAAGCGGATACCAAGGGCAAGTTACGAGAGGATGAAATTCGTCGCCGAATCAAACAGTTGATTTTAGATAACGGTTGGAAGGTGAAAGAGGGCGGGTTATTTGGAAGTAAATGGTTTTCCGCGATTAATTAATGTTATCATTTCAGTGAGCGGAACTTTCGAGGGAGTGCCAAAATCGGGATAAATTGCTAATTGTTTGATTTTTAAAATAATTTTTATCATTAAATCTCATGGCTCTACTATTTTTTAGGATTCCGTGCATCAATGCCGTGTTATATGACAACAGTTCGGGCAGTTTTCAAATTTCATTGAGATATCAACTGATTGGTAAATCGAAGCTATATTTTCAATCGGTTGATTTTACGAAATATTATAAAAAGGCTGTCCGAACGATTATATTTTAACCGGTAAGTAAACCAAATAATCATTTTCAATTGATTGATTTTGCTGCAAATTATGAAAAGTTGTTTCCCTATTGCTCATGCACCCCAGAGGAAATCACCATGCAGTCTTATCCACTCTTCGATCCCTTGCGGTTACTTCGTTCCGAATCAGAACGGCAGCGTTTAAATCAACTCTTTGATCCTTTTGGCATTATCCGCTCGTATGTCGAAGTACAGCAGGCATGGTTGACTCATCCCGACCAACTTTTTGATTGGACAGTGAAATTATACAAAGAAGCATGGTCAGTGCAGTTACAAAGTTGGGAACGCTTCAGTGGCATCATGGTGCAAGATAGAATCGAACCTGTCGAATATGATGAGCGTTTTCAAGACCCTGTGTGGGAAAAAAATCCGTATTTCGATGCGATCAAAGAATTTTATTTGCTCACTACTCGATGGACGCAGGATGCAATTTTCGCCACGCCCGGAGCTTCGCCGCCAAGTGTACAAAAAACAGCGTTTTGGGTAAGACAACTGCTCAATTCCGTCGCGCCAACCAATTTTTTCTGGACAAATCCAGTTGCAATACAACGTGTTATCGACACTCAAGGACAGAGTTTAGTCAAGGGAGTGCAGCATTTTATCACCGATAGTAAATTTAATACGATACGAATGGTTGATGATAATTCATTCACTGTCGGAAAGGAATTGGCAAATACCCCCGGTGCCGTGATTTATCGTTGTCCGCTGTTTGAATTGTTGCAATACGCGCCGAAAACCGAACAAGTGCATGAAATTCCTATCGTATTCATACCACCGTGGATTAACAAATATTATATTTTAGATTTGGGCGAAAAGAAGAGTTTGGTCAATTTTCTGGTGAAACAAGGTTATACCGTTTTTCTCATCAGTTGGAAAAATCCTTCCGCAGAGATGCGTGATATCAGTTTGGATGATTATTTAGCCGCCGCGCTCGAAGCGATTCATCTGGCGAAAACGTTGTGTCAAGTGCCCCACGTTCACGCGGTAGGTTATTGTATTGGCGGGATTATTCTCACTGCATTGATGGCGTGGTTGAGTGAAGAATCACAACATCCGATAGCTCATTGGAGTTTGTTCACCACCTTGGTGGATTTCTCGCAGCCGGGCGAAATCGGCGTATTTATTGACGATGACACGATCAAACATATTGAAAATTTGATGCAACACACGGGGTATTTAGACGGCAAGGCGATGGCAGATTCATTCCGGATGCTCCGTTCTAACAGCTTGATTTGGCATTACTTTGTGCACAATTATTTGTATGGTGAAGATTTGCCAGCATTTGACGTATTATTTTGGAATAATGACAGTACACGCTTACCCGCAGCGATGCACGCGTTTTATCTGCGAGAATTTTATTTAAATAACAAACTGATGCAACCCAATGCGATAAATTTGCGAGGGCGTGCGATTGACATTCGCAAAATTCAGCAACCGTTGTATGCGGTGGGGACGGAACAGGATCATATCGCACCGTGGAAGGAGACGTTTAAAATTTGCCATCTGATTCAAAGTCCTACCCGCTACGTGTTGGCAACATCGGGGCATATTTTGGGAATTATTTCTCCACCCGTTGACCCGCCAAAACGCCGTTATTGGGTAGGGGAAGCAACGGGCGCGCAAGATGCTGAACAATGGCGCGAAACTATTCCCAAAGTGCCGGGGTCGTGGTGGCAAGATTGGAATAACTGGTTGAATCAACATTGTGGTCAGTTGCAAGCTCCGCCTTCCCTAGGCAATTCAGACTATCCGGTGTTGTGCGCCGCGCCGGGAACGTATGTGTTGGAAAAGTAATTGGTATCTGTTACCTTTCTGCTAACAACGGTCGATAAACATCGCCTTCCGTGCCAACAAATGCAAATGAGTTTTTGGAGGACTCATCAGGTCGTAACCGACAAAGCTCGCAGAAAAATCCCACGAGCACCGTTTAAATCTCGATCTACCGTCGCACCACAGTCACAGACCCGCTTCCACCCTAGTTTTATAGAACCGATTTGACATCTTCAAACTCAGTAAAAAAGTAAAGTTTAAAAA
>DYNO01000280.1 GCA_020721025.1 Thiomargarita sp.
GGGTTATAGACCTGTTTCACTTGGTATTAAAGATTTCAAATCGGTTCTATACATGTACGTTTCTGTGAAAGCAGTGGCGTTATCGCTGCAATATGGCAATATTGTTGAATCTGCGAAAGGTTATGCCAATTATGGCTTGATTATCGGTTCTGGATTAGGCGATTTTAAGACCGGCTACCAATTTGGCATGTTGGCGGTGGAAGTGAGTAAACAATTTCAATCGTTAGCGTATGAATCTAAAGTTGATTTACTGCTGGGCAGTTGGATACATTCCTGGAATCAACCCATTCATCGCGCGAAACATTATAATCTGGAAGGCTATCACGCGGGTATGGCAGCCAGTGAACCGCAGTTCGCCATGTACAATCTGTTTGGATACGTGACTAATAGCTGGGTTGAAAGTTTGCCATTGCCCGAAGTACAGAATTCCGTTAGTGAATATTTACCCGTGATTCATCAAGCAAAAAATGATCTGGCGATGGATACGGTGTTAGGCATTCAATTGTGTATTTTCTGTTTGCAAGGCGAGCCGGAATATGTGGTGCGTTATGACGAAACTTTATCCGAAATGGATTATCAACAGGTTTGTGTCAATAGTCTGCTTGGTTATGCCACTTATTGTATTTTTAAAGCCCAAGTACGGTATATTTTAGAACAACCCGAAACCGCACGGGCTCTTTTAGCAACGGCTCATGGGGTGTTGGGGAGTATTTTTGGATTCACCTCTTCATTTGAGTATAATTTTTATACTTCCCTCACCTTGCTTGCCAATCTGCCCAAAGTTTCTGAATCCCAACGATTAATCGACTTGGCAACGGTCGCCGCGAATCAAACGCAATTACAACAATGGGCAGCGAGTTGTCCTGAGAACTTTTTGCATCGGTGGCAATTGGTCGAAGCAGAACGGGCGCGGCTCAACGGACAATATTTTGAAGCGATAGAATATTACGAGCAAGCAATTGAATTGGCGGGACAACAGGGATTTGTTCAAAATCAAGCCTTAGCCAATGAATTGACGGCTAAATTTTGGTTATCCAAAGCCAAGCCGAAGATTGCCAAGATTTATTTACAAGAAGCCTACCATTGCTATCACCATTGGGGAGCGCGGGCGAAATTACAACAATTAGAAAAATCTTATCCGCAATGGTTACCGCCACAAAAAAGTTGTGCTTCCCTCCCTGTTTCCCGCTTCTCAACCACGTCAACCGTCGTTACTGCCGCGCGCCTTGTCAATGTCGGTCGCAGTGATTGGTTTGATCTTGCCAGTGTGATGAAGGCAGCGCAAGCCCTATCTGAAGAAATTGTTTTAGACAAACTGCTCACCATCATGATGCACACCGTGATTGAAAATGCGGGTGCCCAACGGGGTGTGTTGATTTTAGAACATCAAGGACAATGGGTGATTCAAGCCGAAGCTCTCGCACATCAAACGGAAGTCGTGGTATTGCAAGCTCTTCCTTTTGCCGATCATCTGCCCAACACTCTCATCAATTACGTGTTACGCACCAAGCACCCGGTGATGTTAGATGATGCTCAACATGACGCACGCTATGGAGAAGACAATTACATACAGAATCACGCGGTCAAGTCATTGCTATGTATGCCGCTGTTGCACCAACAACAATTGGTTGGAATTATTTACTTGGAAAACAATCTTGCCACCGGGATTTTTACGCCAGATCGCTTTCAAGTATTAACCTTGCTGTCCAGTCAGATGGCGATTTCCTTAGAAAATGCCCATTTCATCGCGCAATTACAAGCCGCCCGTCAATTAGCCGAAGCTGCACAACAAGCCGCTGAAACTGCCAATCATGCCAAAACGGCTTTTTTAGCCAATGTGAGCCATGAATTTAGAACGCCGCTGAATGGCATTTTGGGATATGCACAAATTCTGCAACACGACCGCCAACTCAATGAAGAACAACAAGAAGCCGTCACCACGATTTATCACAGTGGCGAACACTTGCTCACCTTGGTCAATGATATTTTAGAAATTTCCAAACTTCAAACAACCCAGTTAGAATTACAACTCAACGAAGTGTATTTAGACAAGTTATTAAATCCCTTGGTCACAATTCAGCGCAATGTAGCGGAATACAAGGGCTTGACGTTTTGCTATCAACCGGCGGCACAATTTCCCGCTTGTGTGATGGTCGATGCCAAACGGTTACGTCAAATCTTGTTGAATTTATTGAGTAATGCGGTGAAATTTACTCAGCAAGGGAAGGTATGCTTTCAGATCACTTGTGTTCCTCATAACCAACAGGTAGGAATGTATCGGTTTCAATTCATTATTACAGATACAGGTTGTGGTATTGCACCGCGAGATTTAGAACGGATTTTCATGCCATTTGAACAAGCCAGTACATGGCAGCAGAAATCGGAAGGGGTGGGCTTGGGATTATCCTTAACTAAACAATTGGTTGAGTTGATGCACGGCGAATTGAAAATTACCAGCGAAGTAGGACAGGGCAGCGTTGTGACAGTACAACTGGATTTAGCTGAACCGGTGACATGGTACGCCGCTTCCCAATCTGCGGGGAACCTTTCTACAGATGAGGATTTAGCGATCAAGGGGCCCGCGGCATCTGTGGCAGACCAACTTCATGAATTGGCTTTGATGGGTGACTTTTTTGGCATTATGGAATTAGTCGATTTCTTAAAACAGGAAGACAGTACATTATTCCCATTTGCCACAAAAATTTCAGATGCCGCTGCCATTTTCGACGACAAATCTATCAGACAATTGGTGCAACCCTTTATGACAGAATCCATTTGACTAAACCACGCAAAAATACAGTGATGGTAATATCGTTGATGACCAAATGCTTGCAACGTCACATTCAAATTTTTCTGTTTCTAATTTTGACAATGTTATTGAATAATTGGACTATTTTGATTTGATTGAATAGATCACTCGCATCATTAAAGACAATATATTGATTTATAAGATAAAATTTTTCAGTCACGCGCTTTTACAAGCAGTCGAATCGGCAAATTCATATTTTTTCGGCAAGCGGCACAAAACGACATGCAATAGCAAGAAAGCAATGCGTCATTATCAAAAAAGTTTTGAAATAAATCAAACAGTAATAAAAAATTTGCAATTGAGGGTTGCAAACGGAACGTCATTTTAGTATATTAGCATCTACTAATACTCTTGTTGCAGAGCCTACGTCTGATATAGTGTTCCTAAATCGTTTATAGATTTGCGGATAGACAACCACTATTGTACA
>DYNO01000281.1 GCA_020721025.1 Thiomargarita sp.
ACTACATTTTCAGGCGATGCTCACTCTGGTTTTTTGGGACATTCCGAGAAAATCCGAGCAGTACAAGTGGCACAGATATTTTTATCCAATTGTGGAACAATCCCTTGTATTGCTTCTTCCTTGGTACGAAACAGATTTTCTTCTCTAATTTCTTTAAGATAGCCACCCCGTTCAAAAATATCTTGGGTACGCATTTTCACCTTAGTGAGATACATCGCCCCGCCCAATTCCCGCCGCCGAACCGCTTCATGCGCCAACATTTCTGCCCCTGCGACATCCGTGAAATTAATGCCGCTGCTGACAACAAGCAAACAGGGTTCTTTAATCGACTGCAACACCTTAGTGAGATGGCTGATCGCGCCGAAAAAGAGTGAGCCATCAATCCGAATGATTTTGAGTTGAGGACATTCTTTCAAGTTTGAATTGCGCGCCAAATTCGTAAAACTGCGTCTGGAACTGCTTGAATCGGGTGACATCGCGACCACATGTGGCTTAGATGTGCGACTCAGATAAACCATCAAGGAGAGTAAAACTCCGATGTAGATCGCAAATTCCAATTCTAAAAACAAAGTCGATAAGAAAGTCACGAATAAGACAGAACTTTCGGAACGGCTGACTTTAATAATGGATTTAATGTGATGAAAGTCAATCAGATTATAAGCCACTGCCAGTAATACCCCCGCCATGCTAGGAATGGGAACATAGGCAGTCAGCGGCGCGATCAGTAAAATAATCAGTGTCAGAAACAGCGCGGCAAAAATAGCAGCCAGCGGTGTTTTCGCACCAGATTCGTAATTTATCCCTGTTCGAGTGAATGAACCAGAAGAGGCATAACCTGAGAAAAACGCACCTACGATATTGGATAAGCCTTGTCCGATAAACTCCTGATTTCCATCAATCATCTGGTGCGAACGAGTGCCGACTGAACGGGCAATCGACACGGCTTCAACCAATCCCAATAAGGCTATCGCGAGTGCAGGAGTGGCTAAATGGTGCAATACTGTGGGAGAGAAATCTGGTAAAGATAACGGCGGTAATTGGGAAGGCAACGATCCCACCAACTCGATATGATGAGTTTGAGCATCCAACGCGAGGGCGAGTAAACTGCCAACAATCATGGCAAATAACATTCCCGGCAGACGAGGGGCGTATTTTTTAAACAGGACAGACACAATTAACGTACTGATTGCAACCGTAAAAACGTAGAAATTGGTTTGTGGCAATTGTTGCGCTAATTCGACCAACGTATGAACAAAGGAACTGCCGGATGAAACATCCAAGCCCAACACGTTTTTCAATTGACTGACGGCGATAAGCACCGCGGCACCTGCGGTAAAACCTACAACCACAGAATGCGACACGAAATTGATCAACGTTCCCATCCGTGCCAAACCGAGGGCAAATTGAAACAGTCCTGCCAACAAGGTCAATGTCAACGCGAGTTTCACAAATTCTTCGCTGCCCGGTGTTGCCAAAGGACTGAGCGCGGTATAAATCAAAATCGACATGGCTACCGTGGGACCTGAGATCAGATGCCACGATGACCCGAAGAGTGCTGCAATAATCGTAGGAATAATCGCCGCGTATAAGCCGTATTCTGGCGGAAGCCCGGCAATCATCGCATAAGCCACCCCCTGCGGTAATACAATAATTGCCCCTGTCAAGCCAGCAATCAGATCAGCGGTAATTATTTGTTTATTGAGAATTTTAAACCATATCAGGAAAGGAAAGTAAGCACGCCAGCCTGAATGATCAGAATTGGGATAAACGATTTTGGTGGTCAAGGTATTTCTGCCTCATTTTACTTTGATTAATTGATGGGGATATCTGGTTTTATTAGATATTTAGTATATTCTGAAATGCTAAAATTTACAACAATCATTCCCCACTTGAAACTTTAAATTCACTTGGATTCAATGCGTTACTAACAATCGCTGTGCTTGGCTAGAATTTACAGCCGTTCTCTTTGAAAGTAGTGATGCGCGGATGGACACGAAATCACTACTGATTCATTGATTACACTCAGATTTTCATCATACTCAACCAAGTGTCATGCTTGTTGCAGAAACTCAGCGCGTAAATTACCTCACCCTTGTAATCCACCAATTCATGCGTCGAAGTTGGGTCTTGATCTTTTTCTGGATCGGTGAACATCTTTTCATCCAGATATTCAAAATCTTGATTCAACAATTGATGCTTGACGATGTAATGCTCATGAAACTTCATGACGTGTTCGGTGGTGACAGTCACTTTCAGTTTGTTGTCAATTTTTTCAATTGCCATCTGCGGTAAATGCCCGCCCTCCTTACCTTTCCAGCGTCCCGGTGCTTCCTTAGTGTAAAACAACCCGCCCGCCCCGACCAACTTCGGTACTTCCGCTGCGATAATCAAGGGGGACGTGATGAGACTCAAGCCACTTGCCGCCGCGCCGAGATAAATAAAATTGCGTCTGTTCATATAACCTCCTGATGGAATTGTGAATTAATGCTGTACCTGAAGATGATTGTCTTTTTTCAATTGAAAACTGGTGATGATATTATTGACATTGACCACATATTCACCCGCTTTTAAACCTTCTGTCGGTAGCTCAACTTTTTGCTCGAAACTTTCTGATTGGATGGGGCATTTGAGAAATAAGACGGGATCAACCAAGAACTTAACTTCAAACACATTATCGCGCAACGTCGTTTCAACTTCTTGAATTTTATTACATTTACTTGGCAACCGTCCCTTAACGAGCGTGGTCACTTGCACGGGAAAGGTTTCAGATTGTTGCACTGTTATAGTGTCGATCTTGGCTTCGAGATGTGCCATTGGTTTTTGTTGCGTCGTAGGTTTGGAAAGTGCTGACATCTGGTACGCTTCCCCACACGCAGTCAATAAAAGTAAACCACTCAACCAGATAAGATGTTGTGCCAAAGTGATCATGAATTTTTCCTAGTAATCTGAATCGTCATTTGTCTATTCACTGTTTAAACATAGGAGTTACGCAGTTCAAACAAGCCGCGACCACTTAGTGATCAAGACATGTCCCCTTAGTGATCAAGCCGCAACCGTTTAGTGATCAAGTCACAACCATGCCATGATCAAGTCGCAACCATGCCATGATCAAGTCACAACCATGCCATGATCAAGTCGCAACCCTTTAGTGGATCGCGAATCACACTATAGAACCGATTTGACATCTTTAAGCCATGTAGATTAAGCTGTTTCTATTT